>JBMYWT010000012.1:0-52048 GCA_049607665.1 Maricaulaceae bacterium | reverse complement strand
TGATGTGGCGCAATCATCTTTATCAATCCATATAACTAGATCAATCCACGCTGTAGCCATACGAGCAGATTTACTTGCTCGCGGCGCAGCAGGCACGTCGTCTATATCGACCCCGTTCATTGCCGTGAAAAAATCCAATTTATCTGACATATCATTGTGGTTCAGGAAGATAAGAATGTGAGCGTGCTTACAGTTTGGATCAATGGCTTCAAATTGTTTCGCAGCTTTTTTTACGTGCTTTCGAATTTTGTTAAATATTGAATCATCCCGTGCTCCGCCATATATTCCTTCAGGTGATGACTTAGCTGATTGCTCTTGCAGCCAGTCGTCTCTAGGGGATTTTAATTCACAATATGCAACGAATATACCATCTATGAATAATTTAAAGTCAGGCGTTTTTCCTGTCTTTGTTTCTATATCCGTAAATCTGCGCGCCTCTATTCCATTCGGTGTGAAAAGGAAATCCGTCAAGAATTTTATGTCAACTTCTTCGTTTGGTGCATTTGTCATGATTTATAGATAAAAATTAGCGTCTAACCCTTCTTAGGAGGCATAGGAATGAAGCTCGACGTGCGCGCCATATAGGCCGTATAGGCTGGGCGTTTCTTAAGCTGGCGTTCGAGCAAATCACGGCCTGACACGCGCGTCAGCAGGAACGTCATCACGAGCGGCGCGAAAATTGTCGCCCATCCCCACGGCGCTTGGCAGGCGGCAATCCAAATGCCCCACCACATACAGGCATTGCCGAAGTAATTCGGGTGACGCGTATATTTCCACAGCCCCGTATCCAGCACAGGCTTATCTTCATAGGGGCCGTCATAGCCTTTGTTCTTTTTTATAAAGCTCGCGAGCTGCGCATCGCCAATGGCTTCGAATAGAAACCCGATGAGCCAGAGAACCGCTCCGATAATTGCGAGCGCGCCAACGGGCGTCAGCTGTCCCGTCGCCATCGCAACCCACACAGGCGCGGAGACGATCATAATCAAAAGCCCTTGTCCGAAGTAAATCGTAAAGAGCGCCCGCACGCGCCATTTCATTTCACTCATGCCCGAACGTTTGCGCATGGCAACATATCGTGTGTCTTCGCCGTGACCGAGGTTTCGCTTCGCCAAATATAACGTCAGGCGCAGCCCCCAAAGAATAGGCATGGCCGCCATCAAGACAATGTAATCCACGCGCAAATTCGCGAGGCGATAACAGAGCGCCCCAACGATTAAAAACCCAAAGCCCCAGAAAATATCAATGATGCTCGCGTCTTTCATCGCAAGACTAATCAGCCATAGCAACGTCAGCGCACATAAAAGCGCCGCCGCGCATTGCCCAAAGTTTTGAAATATTAAATCCGCCATGATGTCCCTCGTGTTCTTTGAAGGTACTATGTTTGAACTTATTCGGTTTGGCAAATGATTGGCGGCTTGCCGTGATAAAGATTGTGGTATCTGTGCGGCGTGGCAGAAGAGTGCTTCTTTCAAGACAGGACGTTTTATGACAACACATCAACATCCCAAATTCGGCTCCGTGACGGTGATTGACGATTGGTGGAACCGTGTGACGCCTGTGAGCTGTGAGGGCGCTGAGGTGGACTGTCAGCTCGTGAATATGTCCGCTGAGACGCCCGCCGCTGATGTCACGGCGCGCCTTGATCTGCTCGTGTCGGTCATTGACGGATTGGATGGCTATGTCGCCAAGGCCCGAGAGGCGCTGGGGGCGCAATTTGTGACGTCCGAGAAATTTGCGCCTTGGGTCAAATCCTTGCGCCGCACACTGGCCGCGATCATCGGCCTAGGTGAGGGCGAAGAGATCACCGCTCAGAATACGGCGGCGGTCTTTCGCCTGACGCATATCTTGGTGCAAAAAGATCCGCGCATGGAAGAGTATTATAACCCAGAATGGCACGCTGATTTCGAACTAGAACTGAGCCTGACCTATTTGAATGAACGCAAGAGCTATGATGTGAAGTTCAATAGCGACGGCGACGTCATTGCCATTGGCGGGCCGTCGACGAGTAGCTATTACTCCGAAGATACTGAACAAATTGCCGCTCCGAATTTCACCCATGATGTCTTGGGGCATTTTGATGGCGATGAGCTCCCTCCGATTAATATCGGCGGCAGGGAGGTTGAGGTGTGGCTCTATATGAGTGATGAGCAGCTTAAATACCTACAGCCCTCTGATTTGGATGTTTTTGTGCCGCTGGTGGCGCGCATCTCTGAATTTGATAAAACCGCGCGCGCTGAAGTGCCAGCAGAAGCCTCTGATTATTTTCACGACCTTTGGGATGATGAAGACTACCGTAAACGCGTGCAGGCAGCGTTCCCTGATATGAAAGCCCCTGATGATGCGAGAGCGGATCAGATAGAGGCCGCGATCTGGCCGAACCACATCACGCTCAGCCTTGATCTCTCTGGCTCAGGCGGCGCGGCGCTCAGTATTGATTATAAACTCCTACCCGAAGATGAGGAACTTCCTGAGGACAATGTCTTTTGCGCCCGCTTTGCGCCCGACGGTAAGTTCTTAGGGATCGCACAGGAGAGTTAGCGATTACTCCCGCCGTGCTTCATAAAGCGCTATCGCGGCGGCCGTCGCTACGTTCAGGCTTTCGGCTTCTCCTGCGACGTCGCTGGAGTGCATGGGGATGCGGGCGAGCTGGTCGCAGGTTTTTCTCACGCGATCCCGTAGGCCTGGGCCTTCTGCGCCCATGACGATGATGTGGCGAGCATCAGTAGAGTGGGCGCCAGAGAGCGCGTCCGAGAGTGAAACCTCGGTTTCCCCTGCAAGCCCTGTAATCGTCCAGCCCTCATATTTCAGGCTCTCTAGCGTGTTGGCGATGTTGGTCACCAAATGCACAGGCACGGTTTCGAGGCACCCGACAGCGACCTTGGCGAGCGCGCCTGCGAGCGGCGGAGCTTTGCGGTCTTGCATGACAACAGCGGCCACACCAAAAGCCGAGGCGAGGCGGAGCATGGCTCCGACATTATGCGGGTCGGTGATTTGGTCGAGAACAAGGATCAGGTCTGCGCCTGAGCCTTCTTTGGTCACAGTCTCAAGATCAGGCCATTCCAGCGGCGCGCATTTAATCGCTATGCCTTGGTGGGCGCTGCCGAATTGCTTGTCGAGCATGCCAGGCGGCACGATTTTAGGAATCGGCGCGTTATCGGGAATATCATAGCGGGTTTGGGCGGCTTCGCTCATCATAATGGTGTGCAGCGTGCGTTTCGGGTTAGCAAGCACAGCTTTGCAGGCGTGAGCGCCCCAGATCCACCCTGCGCCGCCTTCGCGGCCCTTTCCGGGACGGGGAGTGCTTTGATTGTGTTGATTCTTACCGGCCTCGCTCCGATTCTCACGCTTTTTAGGCGATTTTGGCGCGGAAACGGCTTGCGGCGCACGCATTCCCGCTGATTTACGGGGACGATTAGGCGCTTCACCTGCATTTCCTCGCGATTTTGTTATTTTTCTTTTAATTCGGCTATTGCGCGTTTCTTTGGACATCTCTATAGAACGCCCACGTTAAAGGCGCACTCTCTGTTTAAGGTTAATCTGAATTGTTCAGAAACACCCTATACAGAGCGTTTTTTGTTGGAGGCAACACATTTATTTGGAGAGGTGGCCGAGTGGTTAAAGGCGTCAGACTGTAAATCTGATCACGTATGTGTACATTGGTTCGAATCCAATCCTCTCCACCATTATTTGCTTTGTTTGGCCGAATTAACCGGCGGCTAGAAACGGGCATAAAAAGACCACGCGGACGTTGTGTAGTGGTAAGACCTCAGCCTTCCAAGCTGATGACGCGGGTTCGATTCCCGCCGTCCGCTCCAGTTTTCAAGTCGCCGCCACGAGGGCGTGGCTAGAAAAAAAAGATTAACCCGGCCTAATGATGGGCCACAACATGTGAGAAGTAGACATGGCAAAAGAGAAGTTTGAACGGACAAAGCCGCATGCCAATATCGGCACGATCGGCCACGTTGACCACGGTAAGACGACGCTAACAGCGGCGATTACGAAGTATTTCGGTGATTTCAAAGCCTATGATCAGATCGATGGCGCGCCTGAAGAAAAAGCGCGTGGCATTACCATTTCAACAGCCCACGTTGAGTATGAGACGGAAAACCGTCACTACGCACACGTCGACTGCCCGGGGCACGCTGACTATGTTAAAAACATGATTACTGGTGCGGCCCAAATGGACGGCGGTATCTTGGTTGTTAACGCAGCGGACGGCCCAATGCCTCAGACACGTGAGCACATCTTGCTTGCGCGTCAGGTTGGTGTTCCTGCCCTTGTTGTTTACATGAACAAAGTTGATCAGGTTGATGACGAAGAGCTTCTAGAGCTCGTCGAAATGGAAATCCGTGAGCTTCTAAGCTCTTATGACTTCCCTGGCGATGACATTCCTGTGATTGCGGGTTCTGCTCTCGCTGCGATGGAAGGCAAAAATCCTGAAATCGGCGAAGAGTCTATCAAGAAGCTTATGGCCGCTGTTGATGAGTACATCCCACAGCCAGACCGCGCTGTTGACGGTGCGTTCTTGATGCCAATCGAAGACGTGTTCTCAATCTCTGGTCGTGGTACTGTTGTTACTGGCCGTGTTGAGCGCGGAATTGTTAAAGTTGGCGACGAGATCGAAATCGTTGGTATCAAAGATACGCAAAAGACAACATGTACAGGTGTTGAAATGTTCCGCAAGCTACTCGATAGCGGCGAAGCGGGTGATAACATCGGCGCGCTTATCCGTGGTGTTGACCGCGAATCTGTTGAGCGTGGTCAGGTTCTTTGTAAGCCTGGCAGCGTTCAGCCGCACAGCAAGTTTACAGGCGAAGCCTATATCCTAACCAAAGACGAAGGCGGCCGTCACACGCCGTTCTTTAACAACTACCGTCCACAGTTCTACTTCCGTACAACTGACGTGACTGGCGTTGTAACTTTGAACGCGGGTACAGAGATGGTCATGCCGGGCGATAATGTTGAGATCAACGTTGAGCTTATCGTGCCAATCGCGATGGAAGAAAAGCTTCGCTTTGCGATCCGCGAAGGCGGCCGTACTGTTGGTGCTGGCGTCGTTGCGAAAATCATCGAGTAGCGTTTCTTAATATAGCGGCCCACAGCTGGGGTCGCCGCCTAATAAGGACAAGAGATAGGGGTGTAGCTCAGTTGGTAGAGCATCGGTCTCCAAAACCGAGGGTCGGGGGTTCGAGTCCCTCCGCCCCTGCCACCTTAATCAGATTATATCTGGTGGCCTCTTGAATATTAGGAAAAGAGACACAATCTAACGCGGGATCCGATGTTTTTCGGCCCCCGCGTTTTGGAGTTTAAGAGATGGCGAAGAAAAAGCCTAAAAAGAAGCCTGGTGCCCCTAAGTCGGCGCGCGTTGAAGCAGCGGCTGCGTCGCAGCCTGCGGCTGAGGCTGCGCCAAAGGTTGGTCCAGTTAAATATGCTGGCCAAGTTCGCCAAGAAGCCCGCAAGGTCACATGGCCAACACAGCGCGAAACGATCGTAACGTCGATTCTTGTTGTCATCATGGTGATCTTAATGGGCGCATTTTTCTTCGTTGTGGATAGCGTCGTTTCGATGATCGTTCAGTTCTTCATCGGCCTTGGGGGATCATAATCATGGCAGCGAAATGGTATATTGTTCAGGCTTATTCGAATTTCGAAAAGCACGTTCAAAAAAGTCTAGAACGCGAAGCGGCGGAAAAGGGTCTTGAAGACCTATTCGAAGAAATCCTTGTGCCAACTGAAAACGTCGTTGAGGTACGCAAAGGCCGTAAAGTCGAGAGCGAACGTAAGTTCTTTCCGGGCTATGTCCTTGTAAAAGTTGACTTAACGGACCAGGCCTATCACTTGATTAAAAATACGCCGAAAGTCACAGGCTTTTTGGGTTCCGCAACAAAGCCTATGCCAGTTTCGGACAAAGAAGTTGAGCGTATTGTCGGCCGTATCCAAGAAGGTGTCGACGCGCCGCGTCCGATGATTACCTTCGATATTGGCGAAACGGTTAAAGTCACAGACGGCTCTTTCGCGAGCTTTAACGGCACAGTGGAGAGCGTGGACGAAGAAAATGCCCGCCTTAACGTGCTTATCAATATTTTTGGTCGGGCAACCCCGGTCGAACTCGAATATATGCAGGTCGAAAAAACGAGCTAGCATATGTAATCGTTTGTGGGAGAGGCGCGGTAAGTCCATCGCTATCTCGCACCACAAACACCACTAAATGCGCCGGACATGTCCGGCGTTAACGCCAATATGGAGTGGAACCATGGCAAAGAAAATAAGCGGCTTTATTAAGCTGACAATCCCGGCGCAAAACGCCACCCCCGCCCCGCCTCTCGGCCCTGCATTGGGTCAACGCGGTGTGAACATTATGGAATTCACCAAAGCCTTTAATGCGCGCACAGAAAACATCGAGCGCGGCGTGCCTACGCCGACAATCATTACTGTGTTCAATGATAAGTCTTTCACATTCGTCACTAAAACAGCGCCAGCTTCTTATTACCTTAAGAAAGCTGCAGGTCTTAAATCTGGCGCGAACCACCCGGGCCGCGAAGTTGCTGCGACAGTAACTATGGCGCAGTGCCGCGAGATCGCTGAAATGAAGATGGTAGATCTGTCTGCCAATGATTTAGACCAAGCCGCGAAAATTATCGCTGGTTCAGCCCGCTCTATGGGCTTTGAGGTTGCGGAGTAGGATTATGGCACACGGTAAAAGATACGCAGCAGCGGCTGCAACGGTTGACAGAAAAGCTCTTCATAATGTGGGTGATGCTGTCAAAGCTGTAAAAGCAAACGCAACAGCAAAATTCGATGAAACAATCGAACTTGCTATCAACTTGGGTGTTGACCCACGTCACGCTGACCAAATGGTTCGCGGCGTGTGTAACCTTCCAAATGGCACAGGCCGTTCGGCTCGCGTTGCTGTTTTTGCTAAAGACGCTAAGGCTGAAGAAGCTAAAGCGGCTGGCGCGGACATCATCGGCGCTGAAGATCTCGTAGAGAAAATTCAGAACGGCGAAATGGATTTCGAAAAAGTTATCGCAACGCCAGACATGATGCCGCTTATCGGCCGTGTCGCGCGTATCCTCGGCCCTAAGGGCATGATGCCAAACCCGAAAGTGGGTACGGTCACGATGGATATTGCTAAGGCTGTTGGCGATGCCAAAGGCGGCGCTGTTGAGTTCCGCGTTGAGAAATCAGGTATCATCCACGCAGGTGTTGGCAAAGCGAGTTTTGGTGAGCAGCAGCTTGCTGAGAACGTTAGCGCATTCATCGACGCCATCCGCAAGGCTCGTCCAAGCGGCGCCAAGGGTACGTTCATGAAACGCATCACGCTAAGCTCTACTATGGGCCCTGGCGTTAAGATTGACACAGCGGCTTAAGCGCCACTGCGTAATTTAAGAATTTAAGCCTTCCTCTTTTTAAGGGGAGGGCTTGATCGTCCGAGCGGCCTCATGTCGTTCGGATCTGTCCAAGACCATCGGTGTTTCTCAAACGAGTGACATAATTCCGGCGCAGACAGAGTGAGGCTGAAAAATTTGCGCATTTGCGCGGCTTTCAGTTCGAGCCCTGGGACAGACAACCGTCCGCAAGCCATTTGGCAGGCGGGCAAAAGGAAAGTCCCGGCATGGTGTTGGGGCTATTAACAGGGAGACCGCAATGGATCGTACTCAAAAAGAGGAAGCCGTAAAAGTACTTGAAGGTATTTTTGCTGAATCCGGATCCGTCGTTATGGCTGAATACTCAGGCATGACTGTTGCGGAAATGACGGAACTACGTACTCAGCTCAGAGAGCAAGGTGCAAGTATCCGCGTCGTTAAAAATCGTCTCGCTAAAATCGCGTTAAAAGGGACTCCAGCGGAAGCTGCGGGTGCTATGTTGACTGGCCCGGTAGCAATTGCCTACGCCGAAAACATGATTAGCGCGCCGAAAGTGGTCGTAAACTTTGCCAAAGAAAGCGCTGCTTTCAACGTAATTGGCGGGTTTATGGGGGATGAAGTCTTTGATGAAGCTGGCATAGTCACGCTGTCGAAACTACCATCTCGCGAAGAGCTTATTGGTATGGCTGCCCAACGTTTGATTGGTCAGGCTGCCGAGGTCGCTCAGCGTCTTATGTCACCAGGGTCAGCATTGTCTGGCGCTATCAAAGTGATCGAAGAACAAGCTGCGGCTTAACGACAATTCATTCTCGCAAATATCGAACTGAAACTAAAGGAAACTAAAATGGCTGATGTAGCTAAACTCGCTGAAGAGCTAATGGGTCTAACCATTCTCGAAGCAAAAGAACTAAACGACATCCTCGAAGAAAATGGCATCAAAGCCGCTGCGGCTGTTGCCGTTGCTGGCCCTGCTGCTGACGGACCAGCTGCAGCTGAGCAGACTGAATTCGACGTTGTTCTCGAGAGCTTCGGCGGCAATAAAATTGCTGTTATTAAAGAAGTTCGCGGCATCACAGGTCTTGGCCTCAAAGAAGCTAAAGATCTTGTTGAAGGCGCTCCTAAGCCCGTCAAAGAAGGCGCGACTAAGGAAGAAGCTGAAGACATCAAAGGTAAGCTTGAAGCTGCCGGCGCGACTGTCGCAATTAAGTAACTCCTTTTGGCAGGCTGGTGCATTCCAGCCTGCCAATTTGTCTTCTAGTGTCGACATTAAATGCACGGGCTGAGCGACTTCAGGATAAGAGTCGACGAAATTTTTAAACAGACAGGCTTGATCTCCCTGTCTTAAAGAGAACGGAAAGGTGTCTTTAATGTCGCTTTCATTCACTAGCAAAAAACGTATTCGTAAAAGCTTTGGCCGTATCCCAGAAGTGGTACGTATGCCGAACCTCATCGAAGTTCAAAAAAGCTCATATAACCAATTCCTGCAGAAAGACTTAATGCATGAAGATCGCGGCGAACGCGGTCTTAATGGCACATTTAAATCTGTCTTTCCTGTGCGCGACTTCTCTGATCGTGCCGTTTTGGAATATGTCTCTTTTGTTTTTGAGCCGCCAAAATTTGACGAAGAAGAATGTCAGCAACGTGACATCACATATGCAGCGCCGCTGAAGGTAAAAATGCGTCTTGTCGTATTTGATATCGACGCCGATACGCAGGCGCGCAGCGTGAAAGACATTAAAGAGCAAGACGTTTATATGGGCGACATGCCGCTTATGACAGAGAAGGGTACCTTCATCGTCAACGGCACAGAGCGCGTTATCGTTTCGCAAATGCACCGCTCGCCCGGCGTGTTCTTTGACCACGATAAAGGTAAAGGCCATAGCTCTGGCAAGTTCTTGTTCTCTGCGCGTATTATTCCTTACCGTGGCTCTTGGCTCGATTTTGAATTTGATGCCAAAGATATTCTCTTCGCGCGTATTGATCGCCGCCGTAAACTGCCAGCAACAACTGTGCTTTACGCGCTTGGCCTGTCTAAAGAAGACATCATCGCCAAGTATTACACGCCGATCAGCTATAAGTATGACAAAAAGAACAATGGCTGGACATTGCCATTTAACGCCGAAGATTATCGTGGGTCTAAACTGATTGCTGATTTGGTTGATGCCAAAACGGGTGAGATTGCGGCTCCGGCTGGGCGTAAGCTAACGAAGCGCGGTGCGACGAAACTCGCAGAAGGCGGCCTGAAAACAGTTCTCATCACCAATGAGGCTTTGTCAGAGCGCTATGCGGCTGAAGATATCGTCAACACATCGACGGGTAAAATCTACGCCGAAGCCAGCGACGAGCTAACCCCTGAAAATATCGAATTGATCATCGAAGCGGGTATTAAAGAGCTATCTGTCCTTAACATTGATAACATCAATGTCGGGCCATATATCCGTAATACATTGGCGGCTGATAAAAACGAAAGCCGCGAAGGCGCGCTTGTTGATATCTACCGCGTTATGCGCCCAGGTGAGCCGCCAACACAGGAAGCTGCTGAAGCCCTCTTCGAGAGCCTTTTCTTCGACCAAGAACGTTATGATCTCTCGGCTGTTGGCCGCGTGAAAATGAACATGCGCCTTAACCAAGAATGCGCGGATGATATCCGTGTTCTTCGCGAAGAAGATCTTCTCGCGGTTGTGGATACGCTTGTGAAACTTAAAGACGGTATTGGTTCCGTTGATGATATTGATAACCTTGGCAATCGCCGCGTTCGCTCTGTGGGTGAATTGATGGAAAATCAGTACCGCATCGGCCTATTGCGGATGGAGCGCGCCATTAAAGAGCGCATGTCATCTGTTGATATCGAAACTGTCATGCCGCATGATTTGATCAACGCAAAACCAGCTGCGGCTGTTGTACGTGAGTTCTTTGGCTCATCACAGCTTTCACAGTTTATGGACCAAACGAACCCGCTTTCAGAGATTACGCATAAGCGCCGTCTCTCAGCGCTTGGGCCTGGCGGCTTGACGCGTGAGCGCGCTGGCTTTGAGGTTCGCGATGTTCACCCAACTCACTACGGACGTATCTGCCCGATTGAAACGCCAGAGGGACCAAATATTGGTCTGATTAACTCTTTGGCGACTCACGCGCGCGTAAATAAATACGGCTTCATCGAAAGCCCATATCGTAAAATCGTCGACTCAAAATTGACGGACGAAGTAGTTTATATTTCGGCTATGGAAGAGGCGCGTTATTCAATTGCGCAGGCCAATGCCGAGATTAACGACAAAGGCGAACTCGCAACAGATTTCGTAACTTGCCGCGTAAACGGCGAGGTAACACCTGTTCCTAAAGAGAACGTGGACTTCATTGACGTATCCCCGAAACAGCTTGTGTCTGTTGCGGCGGCGCTTATTCCATTCCTCGAAAACGATGATGCGAACCGCGCGCTTATGGGATCAAACATGATGCGTCAGGCTGTGCCGCTCTTGAAGGCCGAAGCGCCTTTGGTGGGTACAGGCATGGAAAGCGTTGTGGCGCTTGACTCGGGCGCGACCGTTGCGGCGAAACGCACAGGTATCGTTGAGCAAGTGGACGCGAGACGTATCGTGATCCGCGCGACGAAAGAGAAAGACCTTAAGCGCTCTGGCGTTGATATTTATAACCTCTTGAAGTTCCAACGTTCTAACCAATCGACATGTATCAATCAGCGTCCACTTGTGAAAGTTGGCGACGAAGTTAAAGCTGGCGATATCATCGCGGATGGCCCGTCTACGGATATGGGCGAATTGGCTCTCGGCCGGAACATCCTCGTGGCGTTTATGCCGTGGAATGGCTATAACTTTGAGGATTCAATCCTGATCTCAGAACGCATTGTGCGCGATGATGTTTACACATCCGTTCACCTTGAAGAGTTCTCTATCATGGCTCGCGATACAAAGCTTGGGCCTGAAGAGATCACGCGCGACATTCCAAATGTGGGCGAAGAAGCTCTGCGTAACCTAGACGAGGCGGGCATTGTGGCCGTTGGCGCCGAAGTCCATGCAGGCGATATTCTTGTCGGTAAAGTCACGCCAAAAGGCGAAAGCCCGATGACGCCGGAAGAAAAACTTCTTCGTGCGATCTTTGGTGAAAAGTCTTCTGACGTTCGTGATACGTCGCTTAAGCTCTCGCCCGGTGCCTCTGGTACGGTTGTTGAGGTTCGCGTCTTTAACCGCCACGGCGTTGATAAAGATGAGCGTGCCTTGCAGATTGAACGTGAAGAAATCGAATCTCTCGGCCAAGATCGTGATGATGAGCTCTCTATCCTAGAGCGTTCTATCTACGGCAATGTTGAGCGTATTTTGACAGGTAAAACGGCTGTGTCTGGTCCTCGCGGTTTCCGCAAAGGTCCGATCACATCTGAAACACTTGGCGAAATTCCAAAGTCAGATTGGTGGCGCATTGGTCTTGAAGACGAGAAAGCCATTGGCGAACTCGAAGCTCTCAAAGAGCAGTATGACACATCAAAAGCCCGTCTCGACGCGCGCTTTGATGACAAGGTCGACAAGCTACAGCGCGGTGACGAACTTCCGCCAGGCGTTATGAAGATGGTTAAAGTCTTTGTCGCGGTGAAGCGTAAGCTACAGCCAGGCGATAAAATGGCCGGACGTCACGGCAACAAAGGTGTTATCTCTAAGATTAACCCTGTTGAAGACATGCCATTCCTTCCTGATGGTCGTGCCGTTGATATCGTACTGAACCCGCTAGGCGTTCCGTCGCGGATGAACGTGGGCCAAATTTTGGAAACGCATTTGGGCTGGGCCTGTTCAGGCATGGGCCGCATGATCGATAGCGCGCTAGAGGGCTATAAAGAAGACGGCAAAATTGATGAACTTCGCAATACTCTGATCCATGCTTATGGCGAAGATGAAGAGCTTCCGAAGACAAATGCCGAAATCATTGAGCTTGCGGGCAATCTGAAAAATGGTGTTCCAATCGCTACGCCTGTCTTTGACGGTGCGCGCGAACCGGATATTGTTGAAATGCTCACCAAAGCGGGTCTTGCCGATAGTGGTCAGGTCACGCTTTTTGATGGCCGTACAGGTGATAAGTTTACGCGTCCTGTTACTGTGGGTTACAAATATCTTCTCAAGCTTCACCACTTGGTTGATGACAAAATCCACGCACGGAGCATTGGACCGTACTCACTCGTTACGCAGCAACCACTTGGCGGTAAAGCCCAGTTCGGTGGCCAGCGCTTCGGGGAGATGGAAGTCTGGGCGCTTGAAGCTTATGGCGCGGCTTACACATTGCAGGAAATGCTTACCGTTAAGTCAGATGACGTTGCGGGCCGGACGAAAGTCTATGAGAGTATTGTTCGCGGTGATGACGCCTTCGAAGCGGGCATCCCAGAGAGCTTTAACGTTCTGATCAAAGAGATCAGATCGCTAGGTCTCAATGTCGAGCTGACAAACGGTTAATTTGAAATCCTAGCAGGGCTTGACGGCCCTGTTATAATTCGAATCAGATTTAATAGGCCACACGGAGGACGCTCCGCCGGCCCAAACAAAGGAAAAAGTTATGAACCAAGAGGTCATGAACATTTTCAATCCTGCGCAAGAAGGCCCGACCTTTGACCGTATTCGTATTTCACTTGCTTCGCCTGAGAAGATCCTAAGCTGGTCATTCGGTGAAATTCGCAAGCCTGAAACCATTAACTACCGTACGTTTAAGCCTGAAAAAGACGGCCTATTCTGCGCGCGTATCTTTGGCCCGATCAAAGACTACGAATGCCTTTGCGGCAAATATAAGCGCATGAAATATCGCGGCGTTGTCTGCGAGAAATGTGGTGTCGAAGTTACGCTGCAAAAAGTACGCCGTGAACGTATGGGCCACATCGAATTGGCTGCGCCTGTTGCGCACATCTGGTTCTTGAAATCATTGCCGTCACGTATTTCAACTGTACTTGATATGCAGCTTAAAATCGTTGAACGCGTTCTGTATTTCGAAAGCTATGTCGTCACTGAGCCGGGCCTTACGTCCCTTGAAGAGCGCCAGACGCTTACCGAAGAAGAATATCTCGACGCCCAAGCTGAATTTGGTGAAGATAGCTTTACCGCTGGTATCGGCGCGGAAGCCATTCGTGACATGCTTATCAATCTTGACCTAGAGGCCGAGATCGAGCGCGTACGTTTCGATATGACTGAAACAGGGTCAGAATTGAAACTCAAGAAATATGCTAAGCGTTTGAAACTTCTTGAGAATTTTGTCTCTTCTGGCAACCGCCCAGAGTGGATGGTTCTCACTGTTGTTCCTGTGATCCCGCCAGAACTTCGCCCGCTTGTCCCGCTGGACGGTGGCCGTTTCGCGACGTCAGATTTGAACGATCTTTATCGCCGCGTGATTAACCGTAATAACCGCCTGAAGCGCCTGATTGAGCTTCGCGCGCCAGACATCATCATCCGTAACGAAAAGCGGATGTTGCAAGAATCTGTTGATGCCCTCTTTGACAATGGCCGTCGTGGCCGCGTGATTACAGGCGCGAATAAGCGTCCGCTGAAATCTATGTCAGACATGCTTAAAGGTAAGCAGGGTCGTTTCCGTCAAAACTTGCTCGGGAAACGCGTGGACTATTCTGGTCGTTCCGTGATTGTGGTTGGCCCAGAGCTCAAACTTCACGAATGTGGTCTGCCGAAGAAAATGGCACTCGAACTCTTCAAGCCCTTTATCTACTCGCGCCTCGACGCCAAAGGTCTGTCGGGTACTGTTAAGCAATCGAAAAAACTCGTTGAAAAACAGCGCCCAGAAGTTTGGGATATCCTCGACGAAGTCATCCGTGAGCACCCGGTTCTTTTGAACCGCGCGCCGACGCTTCACCGTTTGGGCATCCAAGCCTTTGAACCTAAGCTAACTGAAGGTAAGGCGATCCGTCTCCATCCACTCGTTTGCGCGGCGTTCAACGCTGACTTTGACGGTGACCAAATGGCCGTTCACGTGCCGCTCTCTATCGAAGCGCAGCTCGAAGCGCGTGTCTTGATGATGTCGACGAACAACATCCTCTCGCCAGCTAACGGTAAGCCGATCATTATTCCGTCTCAGGATATTATTCTGGGTCTGTATTATATGTCGCTTATGCGTGACGGCGAAAAAGGCGAAGGCATGATGTTTGCCAGCATGGCCGAGGTCGAAGCCGCGCTTGATGCCGGTATGGTTTCTGTCCATTCTAAAGTCATCGGCCGTTTCCCGGTCACACATGAAGATGGCAGCACAACGTATGAAACTGCGGAGACTACTCCCGGCCGTCTTAAGATTGCTGAATTTATGCCGCGCCATCCTTTGATTACCTATCAGGCGATCAACACGACGATTACGAAAAAAGAAGTCGGGAAACTGATTGATCTTGTTTATCGTCACGCTGGTCAGAAGGCGACTGTGATCTTTGCTGATAAAATCATGGGTCTTGGTTTCCGCGAAGCGGCGAAAGCCGGCATTTCATTCGGTAAGGACGACATGATTATCCCTGATGCCAAATACACATTGGTGAACGAAACACAGAGCCTCGTGTCTGATTTCGAACAGCAATATGCAGACGGTTTGATTACCAAAGGCGAGAAATACAACAAAGTTGTAGATGCTTGGTCAAAATGTACGGACAAAGTGGCGGACGCCATGATGGACGAAGCGGCGAAAGACCGTAAGCTGATCAACTCGATTTTCATGATGGCCGATTCAGGCGCGCGTGGTTCGAAAAACCAAATGAAACAGCTCGCGGGTATGCGAGGCCTTATGGCTAAGCCGTCCGGCGAAATTATCGAAACACCGATTACGGCCAACTTTAAAGAAGGCCTAACCGTGATGGATTACTTTAACTCCACCCACGGTGCGCGTAAGGGTCTTGCCGATACCGCTCTGAAAACAGCGAACTCTGGTTATCTAACACGCCGTCTCGTTGACGTTGCACAGGACTGTATCGTTACTGAGCAAGATTGCGGCACGGATTCGGGTATCGAGCTTAAGCCTGTTGTCGATGGCGGTGAAGTTGTTGTGTCTTTGGGTGAGCGTATGCTTGGCCGTACAACAGCCGAAGATATCCAAGATCCACGTAGCGGTGAGCTTATGCTTCCTGCGAATAGCTATATTGACGAAGATCTGTCTGTTGCGATTGACGAAAGCGGGCTACAGGCCACGCGTGTACGTTCGCCTCTGACATGCGAAACACGTTACGGCGTTTGCGCGACCTGTTACGGCCGCGACCTTGCACGCGGCACGAAAGTCAACATGGGCGAAGCGGTTGGCGTTATTGCGGCGCAGTCTATTGGTGAGCCGGGCACGCAGCTTACAATGCGGACATTCCACATTGGCGGTACGGCGTCTGTGTCTGATAAGTCTGTGATCGAATCGTCTAACGAAGGTAAAATCGTCTATGAAGACGGTAATGTCGTTAAAGACGCCACTGGCGCCTTCATCGTTATGGGCCGCAATATGATGATCAAAGTCATCAATAACGACGGTAAAGAGCTTGAAACACACAAAGTAACTTACGGTTCGCGTGTGGCTGTGGCTGATGGTGCGGATATTTCTCGCGGTGATAAGATTGCGGAATGGGATCCATATGCCATGCCGATTATCTCCGAAGTTGGCGGCAAGGTTGCGCTTCTCGATATTATCGAAGGCGTATCTGCCAAAGAAGAAACAGACGAAGAAACCGGTATTTCATCGAAAGTGATCGTTGACTGGCGCGCAAGTGCCAAGGGCTCTGAAATTCAGCCTGTTGCGGTTATCCAAGACGAAAACGGCGAACCTGTTCAACTCGGCAGCGGCAATATCGCTCGCTACATGCTTGCGGTTGGCGCGATCCTATCGGTTCAAGACGGCGATGTTGTCAAACCGGGTGATGTGCTTGCGCGTATCCCGAAAGGCGGCGCGACGCAGCGTGATATTACCGGTGGTCTACCGCGTGTTGCGGAGCTCTTCGAGGCCCGTCGTCCGAAAGACGATGCGGTTATTGCTGATATCGATGGTAAAATTGAATTTACGCGTGACTATAAAAACAAGCGTAAAATCACGATCTTACCTGATGATGAGAACGCCGAAGCTACGTCATTCTTGATCGCTAAGGGTAAGCACATGCTTGTCCAAGATGGCGACAAAGTTAAGAAGGGCGACTATCTCTTGGATGGTAACCCGGCACCGCACGATATCTTACAAGTCATGGGCGTTGAAGCTCTGGCGCAATATCTCGTGGACGAAGTACAGGGCGTTTACCGTCTACAGGGTGTTCCGATTAACGATAAGCACATCGAAGTGATTGTCCGTCAGATGCTTCAAAAGGTTGAAGTCATTGACCCGGCGGACACGACGCTTATTCGCGGCGAACAAATGGACAAAATTGAGTTTGAAAAAACCAATGAAGCTCTGTTCGCGCGTGATAAAAATGCGCGTATGGCGACATCAACACCTGTCTTGCTTGGGATCACCAAAGCGTCACTTCAAACGCGCTCCTTTATCTCAGCGGCGTCCTTCCAAGAGACCACACGTGTTCTCACCGAAGCGTCTGTGTCTGGCAAGGAAGACATGCTTGAAGGTCTTAAAGAGAACGTTATCGTGGGCCGTCTTATCCCGGCGGGTACAGGTAGCAATCTGCGTAAGTACCAAAAAATCGCCAATGAGCGCGATGATGTGTTACTTGCAGAACGCGCCGCAGCCGCGCCGCAGCTCGAAGAGTTCCCAGAACTCGAAGGTGGCGACGCTGCCGAATAGGCCGCTCTTGCAAAATGAATTTAAACCGCGCTTTCGGGCGCGGTTTTTTTATGCCTAAATGCCAAAACTACGGTTCTCATTCTTGCCAAGTTTCAGCGCCCATGCGAGACAATCCAGATGAAAAATAGATATCTAACTTTTGGCTTACTTATTCCCGCATTGGTCGTGATTTTCGATCAAGCGAGTAAATATTGGGCGACGCGTATTTTCGACGTGCCGTTTAATATTTGCGCAATTAACCCCTATCCCGGTCTTTTCAAAGAATTTAGCCCGGTCATGGATTGGGCGCTTGTCTGTAACCAAGGCGTTAGCTGGGGGATGCTGCAAGGCGATTCGAGTCTGAAACGCTGGGCGCTGACATTGCTCGCCTTTGTTATGTGCGGCGTGCTTTTATATATGCTTCGTACGGCCGAAGATAAACTCAGCCGCTTATCACTCGGCCTTATTATTGGCGGCGCGATAGGGAATGGTATTGACCGCGCTTTCTTTGGGGCGGTGACAGATTTTATCAACTTTGGCGATATCGGCTTTCACTGGGTCTTTAATATTGCCGATAGCGCGATTACAGTCGGCGTTATTGGACTTTTACTCGCCAGCTTTTTGACATCTAAGGCGGAAAAGGCCAAAGAGACCTAACCGAAAAATAACCAGAATTTTATTTGGCGCTGCGCCCGTGCTGGGCTAGAGACAGTTAAGATCAGGAGTCGCTATGCGTAAACATCTACCTCTTTTAATGGTTGCCGGATTGGCAATGGCCAGCACAGGCTGTTCGTCAGCAACCAAAGCTATGGGCCTAACAACCCAAGCCCCGAATGAATTTAATATTCTAACCAAAGCACCGCTTGTCGTGCCGCCAGAATATAGTCTTCGTCCGCCAAAGACTGGCGAATCTAGTGCCGAAAACAACTATTCCCAAGACGTGGCTCGAAAAGCCCTAATTGGTGATGTTGATGCTGCCGAACCGAGCCGGGGTGAAGTTGTTCTTATGACCAAAGCGGGCGTGGGCCGTGCTAATCAAGAAATTCGTATCGAAATTGACGGTGAAAACAGTGTCGAACGTAAAAGTGACGGTTTTGCGAACCGCGTTCTTTTTTGGGAAAATGGCCAAGTTGCAACACCGGGCGGCGCGCCGCTCAATCCTGAAGTCGAAGCGCAACGTTTGCAAGCTGTTACATCTGCGACGGGGGGCGGTCAGGTTGAAATTACGCGTAAACCGGGCGGAGCAAAACTCCCCGGTCTCTAAGAGACATCAATTTCGTCCACATGCTTTAGTTTGGGGACCTATTCAAAATTGGCCTAACCGCAGCTTTGCGGTTAGGCTTTTTTTATGACCACTCACGCCATATCGATTCGCCGTCTTCCGACTGAAACTGTCAACCGTATTGCGGCGGGCGAAGTCGTGGAACGCCCCGCCAGCGTCATTAAAGAACTGGCGGAGAACGCGATTGATGCGGGCGCGGAAAATATCGATATCCGCTTCGAAGACGGCGGGCGCACTTTCATTTCAATCACGGACGATGGTAAAGGCATGAACCGCGAAGAGTTGTCGCTCGCGATTGAACGCCATGCCACCTCCAAACTCTCGCCCAACGATGTCGGGGAGTGGGATCTGCTAAATATCGGGACGATGGGCTTTCGCGGCGAAGCGCTGCCATCTATTGGCTCTATCGCGCGGCTGTCGATTACATCGCAAATTTTAGGGGACGGCTCGGCGTGGCAAATCGAGGTGGAAGGCGGCGCGATCACGCCGCCGAAACCTGCCCCGCGTTGGGGCCTGTCGGGCACGCGCGTTGAAGTGCGGGATTTATTCTACGCCACGCCAGCACGCCTTAAGTTCATCAAATCGGAACGCTCGGAAAGTCTCGCCGTTTCGGATATCGTCAAACGCCTTGCTATGGCAAATCCGTCGGTTGGGTTCTCTCTGGGGAGCGGAGCTCGAACCACCTTCAAGGTCGCGCGCCAAAGCGATGATGAAGCAGGACGGCTTGCACGGCTTGCTGCCGTTCTTGGCGCAGATTTCGGCGATAATGCCCTTGCGATTGACGCCGAACGCGAAGGCATTCGCCTAACGGGGTTTGCGGGTCTGCCGACCTATTCACGCGGCAATGCGCAGCGGCAATATTTATTCGTAAATGGGCGTCCTGTGCGGGATAAGCTGCTGAACGGGGCTGTGCGCGGGGCCTATCAAGATTTCCTCGCACGTGACCGCCATCCTGTCGTGGCGCTCTATGTCGATCTGCCCAAGACATTTGTCGATGTGAACGTCCATCCCGCCAAGACCGAAGTGCGCTTCCGCGATCCCGGCATGGTGCGAGGCTTGATTGTGTCTGCCTTGCGTCATGCACTTGCGAGGGCAGGGCACCGCGCGAGTACAACCGTATCGGATTTCGCTCTGGGCCGTATTCAGGCGGGACAATCCGGCGGTCTTCCATTGCAAGGGAATTACGCGCCGCGCCAAGGCGGTTACGCGCCCGCGCCTTATCGCAATGATGCACATATGCAGCCCTTGGTCGATGGTTTCTCTGCACATGTTGAAGAAACGCAAGCGCCATTCGCCCCGCAAGGTGGGGGGGGCTACGGGTCTTATGATCAAGGGCAAAGCCAGCCGCAAATCGACCCGACAACATACCCGCTTGGCGCAGCGCGCGCGCAAGTCCATGAAACTTACATCGTCGCGCAAACCTCGGACGGCATCGTTATCGTCGATCAGCATGCCGCCCATGAACGCCTCGTTTATGAGCGCATGAAAGACGCGATGGCGGGCAAAGGCGTGGAGCGTCAAGCGCTCTTGATACCGGATATTGTTGATCTGGGCGAAAGCGATGCAGCGCGTGTTTTATCCCGCGCTGAAGAACTCGCGGAAATGGGCCTCCTCATCGAACCGTTCGGCGCAGGGGCCGTCGCTGTGCGCGAAACGCCGTCATTATTGGGAGAGATGGATGTGCAAGGGTTACTGCGTAATCTCGCGGATGATCTCGCGGAGTATGACGAAGCCCTTAGCCTGAAAGAAAAATTCGAACATGTCTGCGGGACAATGGCGTGTCATGGATCCGTACGCGCGGGCCGCCGCCTCATGGGGGCAGAGATGAACGCGCTGCTCCGGCAGATGGAAGCCACCCCGCATTCAGGCCAATGCAATCACGGGCGCCCGACCTATGTTGAGCTAAAACTCGCCGACATCGAACGGCTATTTGGACGGCGATAAAATTTAAAACCGTCAGCAGTGGATAGGAGTTTAAATTGTGAACAGCAAAAAGGTCAAATGAAATACAATTCTAACAAATAACCGCTCTTGAAAAAAAACAATATTCTTCCCATGTAGTCTCTATCACTTAAAAAATGGAGATCCATTATGGGCCGTTTGATAGATGATACCAGAAACCTCTAAGTAGCTGAATTTGGTGGCTGCAAGAGGATAACCACACCTACTGGAGAAATGGCTGCATTTCAAAAATAGGATTAGATGTGGATGATTTGGTCAGACTCCTCGTTCAGGCTTCGTTGTAAACAAGCATTATTATAAAAGAGGGCAAACAGGCCAATATAAACCTAAAATGCCCTTTGAGGAATCTAGCAGTCGAGAAGTTCCTCAAAGGTCATTTTCTTAGTTAGCTGTTTATATAAATATCAAAATTCACACTGGCGAGAGAAACAGCACGCGCGCTGCGCCCCAGATTTTATCCGTATGAACGGTGAAGCCGTTTAGGTTTAAATCTTCCTCGTCGCTGCCGACTTCGAGGATGATGATACCGTTATCGGCGATGAGGTTTTGCTCGATCAGTTTCACGAGGACTGGCCGCCAGAGGTTTTTACGATAAGGCGGATCCATAAAGACCATATTGAACGCGCCGCGTAGGTTGCCGGGTGCGATTTTTAATTTTGTCGCGTCGCGGCGATGTAGGCGCGTGCAGCCGAAGAGACTCATTTTATCTATGTTTTCGCGGATGGCACCGCGTGCTTTGGGTTCCGTTTCGACGAATAAGCAAAACTCTGCCCCGCGTGAGACGGCCTCTAGGCCGAGCGCTCCTGATCCTGCGAAAATATCGGCGACGAGCGCGCCGTCCAGTTCAGGCGCCCAAGGGGCGTGGGCGAGGATGTTGAAAATCGACTCGCGCGTTTGATCTGACGTGGGCCGTGTATCTCGGCCTGAGGGCGTGGCGATATTACGCCCGCGTAGTTTGCCGCCAACGATTCTCATTTGCGCGCAAACTTTCCGCGACCTTTGGGGGCAGGCTTGGCAGATTTACCTGATTTGTTATTGGGTCTGCCGCCTGGCTTTCCGCCCTTTTTGGGACTGGAAGGTTTGGCTGTGCCGTCATGCCGTTCGGGGCGCTCTTGTTGAAAGCGTTTGGCGCTAGCGTGGCTGCCGCGTTTCGGTTTGCGGTAGCCTTGCTTATTATCTGCCCTCTGAGGTTTGCTCTCAGGGATATCAACCAGATGCCCGATCTGTTCGCGCAGTGCAGCATTGTCGACTTCTTCGGCGGCGCCCGGGGCAAGGTTGCCAAGTTGAAACGGGCCGTAGGAGGTGCGGATCAAGCGGTTCACTTGCAGGCCAAGCGTATCAAGTGCGCGCCGCACTTCGCGGTTTTTACCTTCGCGAATGATAACGGTGATCCACGCATTGCCGCCTTGCTGCTTGTCTAGTGTGGCCTCAATAGGCCCTGTTTTCCGCCCGTCAATTTTGATGCCATTTTTTAGCGTGTCGAGCTGTTCCTGCGTGACGTCATAGCCATAAGCGCGGGCGCGGTAACGGCGGGCAAAGCCTGTGCTGGGGAGTTCAAGCGCGCGGGCAATCGCGCCGTCATTCGTCAGCAAGAGCAGGCCTTCGGATGTAATATCCAAACGCCCGACAGAGATCACGCGCGGCATGCCTTTGGGCAGGCTTTGAAATACGGTCTTGCGGCCTTTTTCGTCCTTATGGGATGTCACCAGTCCTTCGGGTTTATTGTAACGCCAAAGGCGAGGCGGCGGTTTATCGGCAACGGGTTTATTATCGAACAAAACCGTGTCTTTGGCCGTGACCTTAAAGGCAGGCGTATCGAGCACTGTGCCATTGACAGTGATGCGGCCCGCTTCGATGAGTTTTTCAGAATCGCGCCGAGAGGCCACGCCTGAGCGGGCAAGGAATTTTGCGATGCGCTCACCCTCGGGGGCGGCGGGTTTAGTCGCGCCTTCTTTTGTGGTCGCTTTTTTTATGTGCGCTTTTTTATCGTCTTTATTCTTATCTGGCAAAACGTGCTTATCCTTGACGGCAGCGCGGCTTTAGTGACAAAGCCAAGCTATGAATGATGAACACTATATGCGCGAGGCAATGGGCGAAGCGCAAGCGGCAAGTGCGCGCGGAGAGGTGCCAGTGGGCGCTATTTTGGTCGATCCTGCCACGGGAGAGGTGATTGCGCGCGCAGGCAACGCGCCAATCGCGATTGATGACCCAACGGCGCACGCCGAAATCCTCTGTATTCGGCAGGCGGCCTATGACCTTGGGAACTACCGCCTGAACGGATTGACGCTCTATGTGACGCTGGAACCGTGTACGATGTGCGCAGGCGCGATCTCCAATGCGCGCATCGCCCGTGTGGTTTACGGCGCGCCCGACGTCAAAGGCGGGGCGGTCGATCACGGGGTGAAATTTTTCGACGGGCCATCCTGTCATCACCGCCCAGAGGTAACATCAGGCGTCATGGCCGAGGAAGGCGCGCAAATGCTAAAGGCCTTTTTCAAGGCGCGCCGAAAAAAGGCCCCTCGTCATTAGCGCGCTCGATACATCTAATACAGAAGCCCCCAACGGAAAACCTGTTTTCATGGCGGGCCGTAATTGGGGTTATGTCCTCGCGCTGTTCGGCACGATCTTCTTTTCTATGAAGGCTATTTTGGTCAAGCTCGTCTATCTGCCTGGCGGCGGGCTGGAGGAAAACCAGCTCGACGCGATTACGATTATGGCCATGCGGCTCGGCTTTTCTTTCCCTGCTTATATGGCGATTTTTTGGATCGTTAAACGACGCGCCGTGCGAGACGGGCAGGTCATCAAAGGTAAAGATATGCTGCTCGCGGCCATGACGGGCGTGCTGGGATATTATGTCTGTGCGTGGCTGGATATTCAGGGCTTGAAATATATTACCTCACAGCTCGAACGCATGTTGCTTTTCACCTATCCCGTTTTTGTGTTCCTGCTCGGGGCGATGTTTTTCGGCAAACCGCTAACCAAAGGTGCGATTGCCGCCATCATCATGGCCTATGCGGGCATTGCGATTATCTTTACGAATGGTGATATGACCGTCGGATTGAACGTGCCATTGGGCGCGAGCATGGTGTTGTTTTGTGCCTTTTTCTTCGCCCTGTTTCAGCTCCTCGCTAAGCCAATGATTGCCCGCCTCGGCAGTCTTTTGTTTACCTGCTGCGCGATGATGGGGGCTGGCGCGGTGATCTTTGTGCATTTCCTTAGCCAGAATATAGCGCAAGGCACATTTGGCGAGATCGCCGCTTTGCCGCCGCGTATCTGGGCGATTGGGATTTCGCTAGCGTTTCTCTCGACGCTGCTGCCGTCCTTCCTCGTGAATATCGCCATAGGCCGCATCGGCCCGCAAGCCGTCGCCGCGATGGGCATGGTCTCGCCGATTGCGACCATCATTTTGGCGATCACATGGCTGGGTGAGCCGTTCGGAATATGGGACGCGCTCGGAACGCTACTGACGATTTTCGGGATTGGATTATATACATGGTTTGATCGTCGTTGATGTTATTTTATGCCCTTACGTGTAGGCCAGCTTTATTAAACACATTTCAGGCACACTATTTGCAGGTCAAAAATTTGAAGTTGGAGTGTATTATGATCAGAGTTTTGGTTTTCTGTTTGAGCTTTTGTCTATTTTACCCTGTGAATGGATTTTCGCAGACGGAGGCTACAAAAAAAATATCGCCGTCTAAGTTTTCGAAAAGTAACATTACGCCTCTAAAAAGAAGTCAGCCACAATTGGGTGTCAGTGTAGCCAACAGCTTTACAGATGGGGATGTTTGCATAATGCCGCCACAAATCACTGCGGAGGATATTGATACGCATCGAAGTATGATCATTCATGATTATGAAACGTTGCATGTTTCAGGGGCATTTGGCTTAGAGAAAACTCTGAATTATATTGCTCAGAGTACAGGTCTAGAAATTACTGGCGCGGACGTATTCAAGAAACTTTGGGCGACACAGAATGATAGCGTATCTTCTACCGTTACTGACGCTATTCATTGCGACAATGACAATGAAACGATTAATGGGTTTCCTGTCGATCAATGCCCGAGAGTAGAAGGGAACGAAGCTGAAGCGCTCGATATTACGGAAAAGATGAATGATTATAAACCCCTAGCCCTCGTCAATCGGTTGGATTTGGCAGATCAGGGGTGGAAAAATTGTGGTGAACACCGTATCATATACACTAGGAGCGCATCTGCAATTATTGGTCCGGGCGACCCTGTTGAACTTCCTTTTAGAAATTTGGTTATATTGGAGGCTGTTTTGCCTAACCCCAAACCAGGATGCCGATCTGGGTGTAGGGATGTTATTGAGTTTTGGGCAGGTTTAAGTGCGATGCCGGGAACAAATAGCTCTGAAATGGCTGCACGCGTGGATAAAATTGAAGAGTTTTTCTTTGAGGGTTTGCCGAGTTTTGCTCCGGTCGTCCATCAAAACCATTACAGCGGCTCGACCTCTGCAGCATTTTATGGCGGCAGTCAAAGTGGGCAAATTCGCACTAACCAATTTTTGGAACAACAGTGGAGAATTAAAGAATTTAAAACTCTGAAGTCTTGCCAGGGGGGAAGTTGCGAATTTGATATTGTTCCCGTCGCGGTGAAAAACTCTCCCTACGGAAAATTATGGAATAGTGATGTAGCTGAGAACTCAACCCATCCTTATTCACAACTGGCTCAGGAATTCCAGGACCATATTCTTACGCAAATTACAGTGGATAGATTGGGGCATCCTGATATTATGAAGGTATCTTTTGAAGTGCCAAATAAGTTTAATGATGCTAATAACGAAATGATGGGAGATCCATTCCCAGGCGGTGCATTTGGAGGTCCAAACGAGTTACCTGAAAATTTTTGGTTTCATTTTTCCAGTGCGAATTCTTCTGTGTTTGCTGATGCGATCGCTCAAAAAATAGTTGATGAAAATATCGATTTGACCGTTGAGCAGCTTGTAAGGCGTGCAGCAACACAAAGTTGTGCGGGATGTCATAGCCCAGATAATTTAGAACTAGCTTCTATGAATCCTTCAAGCACAACAGATATTTTGGGAGGTGAAAATGATGTTAATCAATGGCCATTAGCCTCAAGATTTAGGCATGTTCGAATGAACAATGCGCCTTTTGGTTCGGCTACGGCCTCATTTTCAGATAATCAAACGTTCCAAAATCCTGAATTTGATCCTGATAACTTTAATGAAAATGTGAGCGGTGCAACCTTATCTGCAGCTTTGCGCAATGTTTTTTTACCAGACCGAAAAGCATTTTTTGTTGAAGAATATAACAAAGAAGTCTGTAATTGTGTACCTCTCAGCGATATGATCCAAGATAAAAGTCCCCATAGTGCGGTAATTAACACAGAGGTAAACGAGTTAATTAAAACCTTTATGGCAACACTGAAAAACACTAAAAATTTCAAGGAAAAGCTTCAGGTTTTACGCGACTTAGAAGGCTCTCTTATTAAGGCCGCTAAACATATTACTATCCCGAAAGATATGGATTCACGTAAAGCGATTGAAGCCTATAAATTTTCAAAATTTGATGAAATCAATGCCATCGGTCTAAGCCGTGATCAATATAAATTAAAGATTGTGAACGACATTGAAGATAACCGTTCTCCGCGTGAGACTGTGAGAGGGACTTTTGGATCTCATTAAACATAGATAAAATCGCTAAATCCAGCCAAGCAGTACGGCGGCGCGCCAGATGTAAACAGCGCCGACGGCAGTAACGAGCCAACGTGAGTAATTGCGAAAGCCTGCGTCGGAGAAACGCTGCAAAACGCGCGTGCCGAAATAGGTGCCGATTACCGCGCAGGGCAAGGCGGCGGCCAGTACCCAAATGGGCGGCAGCGTACTCATGCCCATGGCCGCAATCAACGGCACGCCGAAATAGGCGACCTTGCACATATGAGAGGCGAACATCGTTAGCGCTTTGGTGGCGACGATCTCGTTTTTGTTCAGTTCCGTTTTGACATAGAAGAAATCTAGCGCTGGCCCTGCCACGCCTGCGGATAAGTTCAATCCCATCACTAAAGCGCCGCAAGCAATGGCGTCGCGCGGACGTTCGATATCGCCATGCACCCAGTCTCGCGGCAACCAAAGAAGCAGCGGCAATAATCCAAGCGCGAGGAAGAGCAAGCCTTTGGACGGAAGGAAAGAGATGGAGAGAAAGAACAATCCCGCAGGTAATGCGCCGATTAATTCATATCCCAAAATATCCCAACGGATATGCTCCCGCAGCATATAAGCGCGCGATGAATTGCTCACGCTCTGCACGAGGCCATGGACGACCATAGCTTCGGCCACGCCCATAAAGGTCGCGATAACGCCCATGAAAATCAAACCGCCCGCCATGCCAAATACACCCGATATAAAGGCGGTGCCAAAAGCTGCGATAAGAATGATGACGCCAATTTTCATGCGTTAGGTGTAGAGCGACGATGATAATCTGCAAGTAAAGCTTTGCTTTTCTATGTGCTTGTTGGTCAAGTCCATTAATGTATCGTTAAGATAGTGATTCGAATGTGCTGCGAGTAATTGGGGAAATGGGGTAACTTATGTGGCTGTTTAAAAAAGAGACCGCAAATAATTCTAATGCATTATTTTCAATGGAGAATTCAAAATCCTCAAATGCAAAAATATATGAGGAAATAGTGCAAGCACCGGTAAGCCCAGCAGAAGCAGAATATGAGGATACGTCGATGTCAGTTGAACCCACTATAGCGCGAGATCCCAATGTAGAAGAAATTCAGCAAGCTCGTGAATATGTTGATGAAATTTCTAGCGAGTTAAAAACGCATTCTGATCAACAAAATATAACGGCCCGCCGCATGGCTAACTTAGGCCGTACGATTTCAAAACTTGAAACTAATTTACGTCGCAGTTCTGGATTTGAAACACGCTCTTTAGAGCTTGAACATGATCTTCGGATTATGAAGAAACAACTTGAGCAAAAAACAAATTGGGCCATCGAAGAAGAAAGTAAGCGAGCAAACCTTGAAAAACAGGTCAAGCTTTTGCAACAAAACCTTGAAATTGCACAATCAGATATTGCTGTACGCCATGATCGTGAAGCCCATGACCGTAGTACACTGCAAACACAAAAATATGAACTGGAACAACTTTCTGTTGAGCTTTCCGCACGGGAAGGTGAGGTTTCCGGTCTAAAAATTTCCAATCAAAATCTCACTGAACAAATTAATCAGCAAAGCGCAG
Source organism: Maricaulaceae bacterium (assembly GCA_049607665.1). GTDB lineage: Bacteria > Pseudomonadota > Alphaproteobacteria > Caulobacterales > Maricaulaceae > Fretibacter. Next base: position 24,506 of record JBMYWT010000012.1, on the reverse strand, counting down.
AAATTTTGAGAACAAATAATCAGGCTCTTGAGTTGCAAGAAAGTCTCTCAGAAATTTCAACAAGAGCGGATCAAAAAACACGCTTAAGCGATGAGCACCTTAAAAGCCTAAAAACTTTAAGGCTTGATCATAATGAGTTGAAAGCGACGTATTTCGAGACATCGGCAGCACTTGAAAATATGAAATATGAAGTCAAAGCTCAAAAAGCACAATATGAAGAAGCGCTTCGTCGTCGTGAGGATGAAAATCTTTCGATGAAAAATCGTATTGAACAATTGGATTTACAGCTGCGGATAAAAGACAATATTTCGGGACATTTGGATCAAGAGATTCTCTCGCTTAAATCGACGTTTGAAAATGAACGTGGCCGTAGCGAGGCTGCCGAAGGACGACTACATGAGAAGACAAATGAACTTGGTCGTGCGTTAGAACTACTGTCGCGTGACAAAGCAGATTATGAAAACCTAAACCTGAAATATACAGCAGCGATCGAGGATCTGGAAACGCTGCGTAAAATTAATCAGGTGCAGAAACAAAAGCTCGAACGCTATGCGGCGCTTAGCGGCGCGCAGGTGGAAGCTGAGGAATATACAGCCGCGCTAACTGATCATTCTGGTCTGGATGAGTCTGCACAACAATTTATGAATTCACTGCGCGGAACGGCCTAGCGTCACAACGCCGCGCGGACATGGTTATCATGCCGCGCTGATACGCTGCGAAAGTTTGCTAATATAGGTTCATTATGAACCGTATTGTCTTTTGGAAAAACCTCACAAAGTTGCACCGTTGGGCGGGACTTGTTCTGTGTGTTCAGATCACGCTCTGGTTCGCGTCGGGTTTTTTCATGAGTTTTTTCGATATTGAAAATGTGCGCGGCAAGCATATTGCCGAGAAACGCCAATGGCCTTTGGTCTATGAAACGATTGTCCCGATGGCGGGGGTGTTGGACGCAGCCCCGCAGGGCGTGTTGTCATCGTCCCTTATATCAGTGGTAGGGGAACCCGTGTATCGTGTTGAATATTCCGATGAGGTGAAACTGTTTAATGCCGCTACAGGGCAGGCTTGGCTTGCGCTTGGTGAAAGCCATATCCGTGAGGCGGCGCAGTTTTATTATAAGGGCGAGGCGGATGTTAAATCGCTACAATCCCTCTCGGTGGCTCCGATTGAATATCGCGGGGCGCTGCCGATTTGGCAGGTTGAATATGATGATAACGCCAAAACGCGGCTCTACATTCATCCTGAAACTGCGGAGCTGAAAGCCGTGCGGACGCGCCTGTGGCGCGCCTTTGATTTCATGTGGATGCTGCACATTATGGATTACAAAAATCGCGATAATATCAATTTATGGTGGCTTAAACTGTTCTCGGGCGCAGCGCTTTTATTCGCGCTGAGCGGTGTGGCTTTGCTCGCTCATAAATTTATCTTGCGGCCGAAACCGCAAAAGAAAGCTTAGATCGTCTGGCCCGTCTTTTCCCAATCGGCCATGAAAGCGGCGAGGCCTTTGTCGGTTAGCGGGTGATCGGCGAGTTTGCGGATTACGTCAGGTGGAGAGGTGATGACGTCCGCGCCGATCAACGCGCAGTCTTTAATATGGCCGACGCTACGGATAGAGGCCGCGAGGATTTCTGTCTCGAAACCGTAATTGTCATAGATGGTGCGGATGTCTTCGATCAGTTCAAGTCCGTCGAGACTGATGTCATCTAAGCGGCCGATGAAGGGCGAGATAAAGCTCGCGCCGCATTTCGCTGCGAGTAGTGCTTGATTGGCCGAGAAGCAGAGCGTGACATTGGTCTGAGCGCCATCGGCAGAAAGAACGCTACAGGCAGCGAGACCGTCCATCGTTAGCGGAAGTTTGATGCAAACATTATCTGCGAGTTTTCGCAGGATTTTGGCTTCGGCTAGCATGTCGTCTTTTTTCATCGACACGACTTCGGCGCTAACAGGACCTTCGACGAGATCGCAAATCTCTTTGATGACTTCTTTAAAGTCACGGCCTGATTTCGCGATGATCGACGGATTAGTTGTCACGCCGTCAACAAGGCCGATATCATTTAACATGGCGATCTGTTCAAGATCGGCGCTATCAACAAAAAACTTCATGGCAGGCTCCAAATTGGCGGGACATAATTTATATGTCTGCTAGCATATGTTTATGGCCGCGCAAATCGCTCAGGTTCTTTTTCCCGTAAATGTCCCGGAGGCGTTTGATTACGCCGTGCCCGTAGGTTTGAGTGTGCGCGAAGGGGATTATGTTTTCGCGCCGATCGGTAAGCAAATGAAGCTCGGTGTGGTGACAGGGTTTGGCGAATATGTTGAAGGGCGCAAACTCAAGGAGATCGCGCAGGTCAAAGCGACAAAGCCTCTGTCTGGCGATATGCTCAAATTCATCAAATGGACGGCCAGTTATAATTGTGTCTCGCCCGGTTTGGTGCTGCGCATGGTGGTGCGATCTTATAAGGCGCTCGACCACAGTGAAATGATTACGCAGTTCAAACCGAGCGGGCAGGCTTGTAAAATGACGGCGGCAAGAGACGCGATCTTAGAGCGTGGCGGGCCGTTCCCTGCAAGGGCATCAGAAATAGCCGAACGCGCAGGCGTCGGCGGTGGCACGGTGCGCGGTATGGAAAAAGCGGGCGGACTGACGGCGGAGCTATTGCCTGTGGATCCGCCCTTTGGCATTCCTGAGGCGGACTTTCATTCGATTGAACTTACCGACGCGCAGACGGCGGCGGGCGCAGAGCTGGCAGGGCTGGTGAAGCGCGGCGGTTATGGCGTGGCGCTTTTGGATGGGGTGACGGGTTCGGGTAAGACCGAAGTTTATTTTGAAGGCGTGGCGCAGGCGCTTCGTGAAGGCGGGCAAGTGCTTGTGCTGGTGCCTGAGATTGCGCTGACGCAAGCGGGGATTTCGCGGTTCAAAGCGCGCTTCGGCGTGGAACCCGCGCAGTGGCATTCGGCAATGGGCGAGGCGGCACGGCGGCGCACATGGCGAGAGACGGCACAGGGCCGCGCGCAATTGGTTGTCGGCGCGCGTTCGGCGCTTTACCTACCGTTCCCAAACTTGCGCTTGATCGTCGTCGATGAAGAACATGACACGAGCTATAAGCAAGAAGAGGGCGTTATATATAATGCGCGCGATATGGCGGTGGTGCGGTCCAAAATCGCGGGTCATGCGCTGGTGCTGGCGTCGGCTACGCCATCGCTTGAGAGTCTGACGAACGCGCGTAATGGGCGCTATTCGCATATTGTCCTGCCGGAACGCCCGGGCGCAATTACTTTGCCTGAAATTGATTTGGTGGATTTGAAAGATCATCCGCCTGAGAAAGGTGACTTTATATCAGAGCCGCTGATTACGGCGGCACGTTCCGTTTTGGCGGCAGGCGATCAGGCGATGCTTTATTTAAACCGCCGTGGATATGCGCCGCTGATTATCTGCCGAAGCTGCGGGGAGAAACTGAAAAGCCCTGATACGGATAGTTGGCTGGTGGAACATAGAGCCTCTGGACGCGCGCGATGTCACATGACGGGCTTTTCTATGCCCATGCCCAAAGCCTGCCCGAGCTGTAAAACGGATGACAGCTTGACCGCCGTTGGCCCTGGCGTAGAACGCGTCGCCGAAGAAGCCGCGCGGCATTTCCCCGACGCCAAGATCGAAATATTCTCCAGCGATACGGCGGGCAACCCTGCCGAGATACGCGCGCGAATGCTGCGGATGGAAAGTGGCGAGATTGATATCCTGATTGGGACGCAAATGGTGGTGAAGGGGCATAATTTCCCGCACCTGACATTTGTGGGCGTGGTCGATGGCGACCTGAGCCTTGCGGGCGGTGATCCTCGCGCGGGGGAGCGGACCTATCAGACATTGGTGCAGGTCGCGGGGCGGGCAGGGCGCGCCGATAAACCCGGCTATGCGCTGATTCAAACGCACCAACCCGAGCATGACGCACTGGCAGCACTTGCGCTGGGGGATCGCGAGCGGTTTATTAGCGCCGAGCTGGCCATGCGCGATATGCTCGGCCTGCCGCCTTACGGTAAGCTGGCGGGGATTATATTCTCAGGCCCCGATATGAAAAAGGTCGAAGACCTTGCGAAAAACTTCGTCACACTGGCCCCGCGTACAGACGGCATTGAGATATTAGGGCCGAGCGAGCCGCCGATTGGCCGCCTGAGGGGGCTGTTTCGCCGCCGTATTCTCGTGCAAGCCGAGCAGAGCGTAAATTTATCGCGCTATATGCAAGTTTGGCGCGGGCGGATGCGCGTTCCCAGTCGCTATAAGCTCCATATTGATATCGACCCGCAATCCTTTATGTGAGGGGCGAATGCGCATTCTTATAAGGCTTTTTTAAGAACGCCATTTCGCCGCATTATTAGTCACTTGGAATATAAATTCACCCGTGCTAAAGCGCGCGCGAGTTCGGTGAAACCCTATGTATGTAAGGTTCGCTGTATTGTTATGTCAAAATGCCTTTGGATGTTTTGGCCAAACGCCTGATAAGATTACGGACCTATATTGTGTCAAACAACGATGTCATTACCGGAGAAGCTCCCGCCCGTTATGCAGGCGCGCTTCTTGACTTGGCCAAAGAGTCTAAGTCTTTGAAAACAATCGAAAAAGACGTGACGTCTTTGTTGGATCTGTTTGCTAAGCAGCCCGCTTTGACGGCGATGGCGAACAACCCTGTTTACGCGCTTGACGATAAAGCCGCCGCGATGATCGCCGTGGCCAAGAAAGCCAAGCTCGGTAAGTTGATGACACAGTTCGTTGGAACTGTGGCGCAGAATCAGCGCGCAAGTGAATTGCCGCAAATCCTGAGCGCCTTTCAAAATAAAGTCGCGCTCGATAAAGGCACACAGGTTGCCAAGATCACAAGCGCCGCAAAATTGACGGCGGCTGACGTGACGGCGATCAAAGCGCAACTTAAAAAATCACTGGGAAAGACGGTTTCTGTTGAAACCAAAGTCAATCCTGACCTTATCGGTGGATTTGTCGTGCAAATTGGCTCCCGCCTTTACGATCACTCGCTGAAAACCAAATTAGATGACCTAAGATTAGAGTTGAAAAACGCTTAGGCTGCTTAAGAGATTAAACCCAAACCCACAGACGGGAAGAGGATAAAAACATGGATATTCGTGCTGCTGAGATTTCCAGCATTCTCAAGAAACAAATCAAAGGTTTTGGCACAGACGCTAAAATCTCAGACGTCGGACAGGTTTTGTCTGTTGGCGATGGTATCGCGCGTATTTACGGCCTTGATAATGTCCGTGCGGGCGAGATGGTTGAATTCCCAGGCGGCGTCAAAGGTATGGCGCTTAACCTAGAGAGCGACAATGTCGGCGCCGTTATCTTTGGCGAAGACCGTGGTATTAAAGAAGGCGACCAAGTTAAGCGTCTCGGCGAAATCGTTGACGTTCCTGTTGGTAAATCACTCCTCGGCCGTGTTGTTAACCCGCTGGGTGAGCCAATCGACGGCAAAGGCCCGCTAAAAGGCAAAACAGAGCGCCGCCGCGTTGATGTTAAAGCCCCCGGCATTATGCCGCGTAAAGGTGTTCACGAGCCTGTGCAGACTGGCATTAAAGCCATTGACGCGCTTATCCCCGTTGGTCGCGGCCAGCGTGAGCTTATCATTGGTGACCGTCAAACGGGTAAAACAGCCGTAGCGGTTGACGCGATCCTGAATCAAAAGGCCGCTTTTGACGAAGACCGTGAAAACGATAAACTTTACTGTATCTATGTTGTTATTGGCCAGAAGCGCTCAACAGTAGCGCAGCTTGTTAAAACACTCGAAGAAAACGGCGCGATGGAATATTCTATCATCGTCGCTGCGACGGCCTCTGAGCCTGCGCCTCTTCAGTATTTGGCTCCATTCGCCGGTTGCGCGATGGGCGAATATTTTCGCGATAACGGCATGCACGGCCTCATCATTTATGATGATCTGTCAAAGCAAGCCGTAGCTTATCGTCAAATGTCACTTCTTCTTCGTCGTCCTCCGGGCCGCGAAGCTTATCCTGGTGACGTTTTCTATCTTCATTCCCGCCTCCTAGAGCGCGCTGCGAAACTCAACGAAGATAATGGTAGCGGTTCATTGACGGCCCTGCCGATCATTGAGACGCAAGGTAATGACGTTTCGGCCTTTATTCCGACCAACGTGATTTCGATTACAGACGGCCAGATCTTCCTTGAAACAGATTTGTTCTTCCAAGGTATCCGTCCTGCGCTTAACGTTGGTCTTTCTGTGTCTCGTGTGGGTTCATCCGCGCAGATCAAAGCTATGAAACAGGTCGCTGGCCCGATTAAAGGTGAGCTTGCGCAATACCGCGAAATGGCAGCCTTTGCTCAGTTCGGTTCTGATTTGGATGCGTCAACACAGGCTCTTTTGGCCCGTGGTGAGCGCCTCACAGAGCTTTTGAAGCAAGATCAATATTCACCGCTCCAAGTGGAAGAGCAGGTTTGCGTGATCTATGCAGGTACACGTGGTTATCTTGATAAAATCGCCGTTTCTGATGTGGGCCGTTACGAGAAAGAACTTCTCGCGCATCTTCACGCCGATCACAGCGCTGTTTTGTCTGACATTGCGACGGACAAGAAACTCTCAGACGAGCTTGAAGGTCGTTTGAAGTCAGTTCTTGAGAACTTCACCAGCAATTTCACGGCTTAATTGATTAGAGGAGCTTGGCTATGGCCAGCTTGAAAGAGTTAAAAACCCGGATCAGCAGCGTGAAAAACACGCAGAAGATCACGCGCGCCATGCAAATGGTGGCGGCGGCGAAACTGCGCAAAGCGCAGGACGCGGCGGAAAAGTCTCGGCCCTATTCAGACCGTCTTGGCAGCATTATTATCAATCTCGCCAGTTCCATGACGGGCGCAGGTAATGCGCCAGAGCTTTTGGTCGGTAACGGCATGTCGCAAACTGTTTTATTGGTCGTTGCGACGGCGGATCGCGGTTTGTGCGGCGGCTTTAACACCAATATCGTGCGTAAAGCACGCGAAGAAATCGTTGCGCTAGAAAAAGCGGGCAAGACGGTCAAGCTCTTCCTGATCGGGAAGAAAGGCTATGACCAGTTAAGCCGCCTTTATGCCGATAATATCGTTGAATATGTCTCCCTCAAAGAAGAACGCACACTCCACGCAGGATTGGCGCAAGGCTTTGGCGAGAAAATCACAGCGATGTTCGAAGCGGGCGAATTTGACGTTTGTAAATTGATCTATTCAGAGTTTGAAAATGTCATGACGCAAACCGCCGTCGATAAGACATTGATCCCTGCTATGGCGGGCATGGGCGCAGAAAGCGAAGCCGCTGGCGATCACGCTGCGGATGAAGTTTTTGCTCCTGATCTCAAAGGCGCGATCTACACTTACGAACCTGATGAAGCAGGTATTCTGCGCGTGCTCTTGCCGCGTAATATCAATACGCAAATCTTCACGGCGCTTTTGGAAAATCAAGCGGGCGAGATGGGCTCTAAGATGACAGCGATGGATAGCGCGACGCGAAATGCGGGCGATATGATCGACAAGCTGACCCTTACATTTAACAGAACACGTCAGGCTCAGATTACATCTGAACTGATCGAAATTATTTCAGGCGCGGAAGCGCTCTAAGCTAAAGGAAAAACCAATGGCTAAAGCAGCAGTAAAAAAGGTCGCCAAAAAGGCGCCCGCTAAGAAAGCAGCCGCAAAAAAAGCGCCTGCTAAGAAAAAAGCGGCGAAAGCCCCGACAGCCACTGGCCGTATCAGCCAAGTTATCGGTGCGGTTGTTGACGTGGAATTCACAGGTGATCTTCCTGCGATTTTGAACGCGCTGGAAACTGATAACCAAGGCAACCGCCTTGTTCTCGAAGTTGCGCAGCACCTCGGTCAGAACACAGTTCGCACCATTGCGATGGACGCGACTGAAGGTCTTGTTCGCGGTCAGGCTGTTGCTGATTTGGGTATTCCAATTACGGTTCCTGTTGGCCCAGAAACGCTCGGACGTATTATGAACGTTATCGGCGAGCCGATTGACGAACGCGGCCCGCTTAAAACCAAAGCCATGGCGCCGATCCACAAAGACGCGCCGAAGCTCGTCGACCAAGCGGTTGAGACAGAAGTCCTTGCGACTGGTATCAAAGTTATCGACCTTCTTTGCCCCTACTCAAAAGGTGGTAAAATTGGTCTGTTCGGCGGTGCCGGCGTGGGTAAAACAGTTCTCATCATGGAACTCATCAACAATATCGCCAAGCTATTCGGCGGTTACTCTGTATTTGCGGGCGTAGGTGAGCGTACACGTGAAGGGAATGACCTTTACCACGAAATGATCGAATCAAACGTGATTAACCTCGACGGCGAGAGCCGCGCGACACTCGTTTATGGCCAAATGAATGAGCCTCCCGGAGCGCGTGCGCGTGTTGCCCTTACGGGTCTGTCACAGGCTGAGTATTTCCGCGACGAAGAAGGCAAAGACGTATTGTTCTTCGTTGATAACATCTTCCGCTTCACACAAGCGGGTTCCGAAGTGTCAGCGCTTCTTGGCCGTATCCCATCTGCCGTGGGTTACCAGCCAACACTCGCGACTGAAATGGGTCAAATGCAAGAGCGTATTACCTCAACAAACAAAGGTTCGATTACCTCTGTTCAAGCGATTTATGTTCCAGCCGATGACTTGACTGACCCTGCGCCAGCCACATCATTTGCTCACTTGGACGCGACAACCGTTCTTAACCGCGCGATTTCAGAAAAGGGTATTTACCCGGCTGTGGATCCGCTCGATTCAACGTCTCGTATCCTAGAGCCGCGTACAGTTGGCGAAGATCACTACCAAGTGGCCCGCCGCGTACAAGAAACGCTACAGAGCTATAAGTCACTTCAAGATATCATCGCCATTTTGGGTATGGATGAATTGTCAGAAGAGCAAAAACTCACAGTGGCCCGCGCCCGTAAGATCGAGAAGTTCCTCTCGCAGCCTTTCGATGTTGCGGAAATCTTCACAGGTTCACCAGGCATCCAAGTGCCGCTTGAAGATACTGTTCGTTCCTTCAAAGGTCTTGTCGAAGGTGAATACGATCACCTCCCAGAGCAAGCCTTCTACATGGTCGGCGGCATTGATGACGTGATCGAAAAAGCTGGCAAAATGGCGGCTGAGGCGGCCTAGTTTTGAGTTTAGGCGAACGTAAGTTTTTAGCGAAAACACAGTATAGTGATTTAACTGGAACTGTCGCCGCCGATATCCAAAATGGGTTGGTAAGAGTATTTAGAGATGAGGGTTTGATATCAAATTCAGAGACTATTCTTGGATTTGATATAACTATGGACGAATTATCAGAAACTTCAGATCGTGTGTTTGAAGTTTCGGCATTATGTATTGATACTGACATGTTGCCTGATATTGAACCACTTATTTCTAATGAGTCTATAACAGTGAAAATGGTAACAAGGCTGTTTTCTACTATTGAGTTTTTTGGTGAAGTTGAGCGGTTTGCGATGACTTTATCATCGCCTGAACTAAAACTTGATGGTAAAGTAGTGAGATATTTAGATGGCTGATAAACTTACATTTTCTCTTGTCTCGCCTGAGCGCGAACTGTTCTCGGGCGATGTCGACCAAGTTGACATTCCCGGCACAGAAGGGGATTTGGGCATTTTTCCAAATCACTCTCCGCTTATGGCGGCGATCCGCACAGGCGCGATCACTGTCTACGCTGATGGCGAGCAGACACAATATTTCGTCCAAGGCGGTTTCGCAGATGTGACATCTGACGGGCTGACCGTATTGGCCGAAAGCGCTGCCGCTATGGCTGACGTGTCCAAGGGCAGCGTCAATGCCGGTCTTGAAGCGGCGAAATCACGCCTCGAAGGCCTAGAGGGCGAAGACGCTCTGGCTGTACAACAAGACATTGACGGCCTAACAGCGCTCGTTGCGAGCCTTTAATTCTGAGCGCGACCGTTCTCGCGGTCGCCTTCAACCCCATACACGCAATCTCCAAAACATCCCAAATAAATAGGCTTTCCGTTTTCTGTAACGGTAAAGTGCACGTTTGTTGTAACAGATTAAAGAATATGACTTAATCTAGCTTGGTGGTATAGCAGAATTAAGCCATGTTTCTCGCATTATGGCTTTGCTCTTTCTATAATTAAAGGTGCATGAAGTTTATGTTGCGTCACGTTGTAAGACTATTAGGGCTTGGTTTTGGGTTAGTAGTTTTGTGTCTGCTTTATGGTTTTTTCATCGAACCTCGCCGTTTGGTTATTCGGCAAGTTTCTATTGGTGAAGGAAAGCAGCATATAAAAATCGTACTATTTTCTGATATACATATCGGTGGTGTCCATGTGGATGATGCACGTGTAAAGTCTATCTCTGAAACTGTGAATGATCTGTCGCCGGATATGGTTATTATGGCTGGAGATTATATTTCAGGCCATGGGGTTAGAGCCAGCCGATCTGAAGCCTTTAATCAAATGGTTCTAAATGGTTTTGATAACCTTGCGCTTTTATCTGCGCCTATGGGGGTCTATGCGGCACAAGGTAATCACGATGCGTGGTACGATAAAGGCTTTGTCGAAGGGGAATTAACACGCCGAGGTATAACTGTTCTTGAAAATAGAACGAAATATATTTTAGGGGGGCTTTGTCTTGTGGGTTTAGCCGACAAGGATACGGGGCGCACAAATCCACGAGTCTTTGATAACTGCGTGAAAGGGGCCCGCATAATTAGTGTTATGCATTCGCCGGATAGTTTTTCGATCTTGCCTCCTGATACAATCTTAGCCATGGCTGGGCACACACATGGCGGTCAAATCAACTTGCCGTTCATTGGCCGTGCGGTAACTGCGACGCGTCTCGGTAAACCATACGCCTACGGACTTAAAAAATGGAAAAGCACACCCGTTTTTATTACGGCAGGTATAGGCACATCCAAAATGCCTGCTCGTTTTCGTGCGCCACCTGAGATTGTTATGATTGACCTGGCCTATGATGTCGATCCAGCTTTGTTGTCACTAGAAGAAAACTAATCAATGATAAAACTCCGAGTGCCCCCGCAAATAAGAAGGGCGCGCCTGGGGTGTAACTCTGTGCAATTTTTTCAGGGAAAATAGTTGTGAACACACCGTCGCGCGGACCTGTGCTATCCGCGAAGTGATTGAAAATATTAGTCATGACGAGCGGACCAATCATCATGGCAAGGCCTTGGGCTGCGCCTATTGCGCCTTGCAACTCGCCCTGTTCGCTTTCGCTGATACGGCTACTCATCATATTGTTGAGCGCAGGGCCATAGAGACCTGCCACGGCCGCGAATGGGCCTGCAGCGTAAATCATCCATCCGGCATTGGCCAATCCCATCATTGAATAGGCAATGACGGTGGATATCATGCCAATAACGCCAGCCCAAAACAGACCAATTTTGGGAATGATAATCCGTATAAGGCCGCCTTGGACAATCATACTTGCAACGCCAAAGGCACCTAATGACCAGCCCACATCGCCCGAATCCCAGCCGAAATTTTCCATTGTACTAAAGGCGAAAGTGCTGGGGTAAACCGTATGCGCCAACGCGAGTAAAAACAGGACAAGGATAAAACCTTTAACGCCTTCAATGCGGCTAAGAGAAATAATAGCCCCAAAAGGGTTGGCGCGTTTCCATTCAAACGTGCGGCGTTTTTCTTGCGCAAGCGTTTCCGGCAGAAATACAAACCCGTAAGCGACATTAATCAGCGATAGAACGCCTGCGGCGATGAACGGAACGCGCGGCCCAAATTCTCCTAAGATACCGCCTATAACAGGCCCAAGCATAAAGCCAACGCCAAAACAAGCCCCGACAAGGCCGAAGTTCTGCGCCCGTGTTTCAGGCGGGCTGATGTCTGCAATATAGGCATTGGCCGTGGTAAGGGTTGCGCCGAACGCCCCAGCAATGATGCGGCCCAAATAGAGAAAGGCGATTGTCGGCGCAAACCCCATGATGAAATAATCAACGGATAAGCCAAAGAGCGAGAGCAACATGATAGGCCGCCGTCCAAATCGATCTGACAGTGCGCCGACGATAGGCATGCAAATAAATTGCATGACGGCGAACACAAAGGTCAGCCAACCGCCGTGAATGGCCGCTTCATTATTCGCAAGCCCCGTTAATTCTTTGAGGAGTTCTGGAAGGACGGGAATCAAAATCCCAAAGCCAACGGAATTGATAACAACCGTTATCAAAACAAAAAGCATCGCGTTTTTACTATGGGCGGGGGCTATTGGGGTTTGCGTATCCATAGCTGGACTTAGGCTATTTTACAGGGTGTGAAAAGCCTTCAAATTCGCGTGCTAGCTCTGCATAAACTTTGCGTTTGAACGGCACAATAAGCGAGGTTGCCTCGGCAAGTGTTCCCCAGCGCCACTCGGAAAATTCGGCAGGCATATGGCGGTCTAAGTTAATGTCTTTATCTTGACCGTTAAAGCGAAAGGCAAACCAGCTTTGTCTCTGCCCGTGCCAGTTCTTTGTGCGCTTTGTTGTGCGGTAGCTTTCTGGGAAATCATAAAATAATTCACGGTCTATATGGCCCAAGGGTGTCACCATATTTACGTGTATGCCTGTCTCTTCTTCGAGTTCGCGAATGGCGGCATAGTCCGCTGTTTCGCCCGGATCGATGCCGCCTTGGGGAAATTGCCAAACATATGCGCCGCTCTCGCCTGCGCGCTTCCCGAGGAAGACTTCGCCTTTTGCATTAAATATAACGACGCCAGCAGCAGGGCGGTATTGAGCTTTAGGCGCAGTGGGAAGTGGCATTATTTTAAATCCATAACATGTGACGCAGGCGCAAGGGTAAGGCCTTTGGCGCTAAGCCCTCGGGCCCAATCTTCGGCGGCGCTAAGGGTTTGCGGATAGGTGAAACCCATGCCGATGGGATTGCCGCCAGATTGCGCCGCGGCTTCAAGGGCGGCGAGCTGTTGCCGGATGAGGGCTTCCTTTGGGTTGACGTCAATTAAGAGCTGCGCTGCCGTGAAAGGAAGGGCCGAGGTTTGGCTCTGCGGGGCCAAGGTGTCGGCGGCGAAGGAGCCATCAAAAATAAAACCAATGCCGCAATCGGCTAGTTTTTTTAGGAAAGGCGTAGCCATATCTTCGCGCGGTAAAAATTGGCTGCCATTATAATTTGTCACGGCAAAATATCCGGCCGCGCGGCTTAGAAGCCAATCAAGATGCCGGAGGTTGTCGGCCTCAACCGTAGGGCCGAATGAACGTAATGTATGATTGGCTCCGGGTTCGGCACTATTGAAAGTCTCTGATTCCATCGGAATTTCGAGTAAAACTTCATGACCTTTAGCGCGGGCAGCATTTATTTGTTCTTGTAAATCGGGGGCATGGGCCGCAAATGATAAGGTCACATTCGCCGGGAGCTGTTCAATCGCGCGCGTCGTAAGCGTGCGGTTAATCCCCAGTCCGCCAATGATGAGAGAGACATAAATTTCATCTGTCTTGGCCGTGAAGGGCTTCGCATAGGCTTGGGCCGGCGTGCGCCCATTGCTGGACGGCGCGGGAACTGGGCCGTAAGGGCTGGTGCGTGATAACCCTTGTATGGGCGCTTTGATGAGGCCGCCCGAGAAACCTTTAATGACACGCGGTAGCGGATTTGACGACGTCGCTGGATCTGTTTGCGGCGTTCCTGCAAGGCCTGCGGGGATAGGGTTCCCCAAGGCATCGAGTTGCTCGGTTGGGTTCGTGCCCGCAGGCGTGTCGCCCAATAGATCGGGGAGCGCGCCGCTCTCGCCATTAAGGCTATCGGCGAGAGGAGGCATCGGCGGCGCGTCAATAGAGGCCGACATATGCGGCACGGCATCATCGGATTGCCCGAACAACGCTATGCCAAGAACGCTTCCGCCAAAAATACAAATGGTGAATATGATTGCCGCAATCACATGCTGCCACAGCGGCCGAGGCGGGCGCCTATGGCTACGGGGTAAAGATGGATTTTGACGGTTCATGCGACCACATTTAGGGTGATTTGCACGGCGGGTCTATTGGCTAGGCGTCACTTTAAACGGCGTAATTTCACCTTGGCTTTATTGCGAAAGCGATAAAATAGCCGCGTGACGGGATGTCTTAAGCATATCGACTGCCTTGCTGAGTTGGTAATCCTCTGTTGTGGGCCACTCTTCAGGGGGGTAATCGATTTGATCGTAATCTTCCTCAAAGTCACTTTGGTCAGCATTCGAGAGCGAATTTCGCAGGCTATCTTCGCGGTAACGTTTGCGCAGCTCGCCCGTATCAGGACGGATCGCGACCAGAACATCTGGCATAATGCCTCGACCCTGAATGGATTTCCCAGACGGCGTATAATAGCGCTGCGTGGTAAGGCGCAAAGCCCCGCCATTCATCTTAAGCGGCATGACGGATTGTACGCTGCCTTTGCCGAATGAACGGCGCCCCATAATGACAGCGCGCCCGCGATCTTGGAGTGCGCCGGCAAGAATTTCCGCAGCGGAAGCAGAGCCGCTATTGATCAAGACAACAATCGGCATATCTTCATCATATTGTCCGGCCTCGGCGTGGTATCTTTGTGTATCTTCGGCTGTCCGTCCGCGAGAGGATAGCACTTCGCCGCCGTCTAAAAACAAGCTGGAAACGTCAACGGTTTGATCCAAAAGTCCGCCGCGATTGCCGCGCAGGTCAATGATTAACCCGGGAATTTCGCCGCCAATTTGCCGCTTAAGGTCTTTTAGGGCTTTTGCGAGGTCGCTCCCAAGCTTGTCATTGTTAAAGGTTTCAATGTAAACATAACCCAAGCCGCTTTCGATGCGGTGCCTTACGGCGCGTCCGCGTACAACTTGGCGAATAACCGTTAGCTCGCGCGTTGTGTTATCCGGGCTAAGTACGGTGACTTTCACGGGATCGCCCGCAAGGCCTTTCATGCCTTTAATGGCTTCATCGAGAGGCTTGCCATAAACACGCTCCCCTTCAACCGTAGTGATGTAATCCCCAGAGCGTATGCCCGCCTTATAAGCGGGAGCGTCTTCTAGGGCGTAATTGACTTTCACAAGTCCGTTTTCGGAAGTGACCTCAATCCCCAGGCCGCCATATTCACGGCGCGCGGTTTTTTGCTGTTCTTCGAAATCAGTTGGCGGAACATAGACAGAGTGCGGATCAAGCGAGCTGAGCGCGCCATTAAGCGCAGATTCGATCAAATCAGCATCGTCCAATTCTTCGACATATTCACTGCGGATTTGCGCGAAAACATTAGCAAACAGCTCAAGCTGTTCCATCATTTCGCGGTTGTCGTCTGGTTTAACCTGACCAAGCGGGCTAGGGGCCCAGAGGCAGAAGAGCGCCGTTAAGGCGCTCGCCATCGCTAATCTTTGCATCATGCTCATAAAGGCCTAGCCTGCTGCGGCGAGAAGAGAGGCATAAGATCCGTCTTTTATGATTTGGATCGCGCGTTCGAGTTGGTAGTCACCATCCTCTGCATAATCTTCTGGCGGATATTCAATGACGATTTCCTCTGGGGTATCTTCGTCTTCCGTAGCGTCTTCATTTTCAATCGCGTTTGGCAAATCAGCCTCGCGGAAAAGCTTGGCTTTTTCGTCTTCAGGCTCGTTTGAAATTGCGATATCCGGATCAATGCCTGTACCCTGAATAGAGCGACCTGATGGCGTATAGTAGCGCTGCGTGGTTAAACGAAGTGCACCATCACGTCCGCCGCGAAGCGGTATAACCGATTGCACAGACCCCTTACCGAAAGACGTAAGGCCGATGACAAGGCCGCGCCCACGATCTTGGATAGCGCCAGCTACAATTTCTGAGGCCGAAGCAGAGGCGTTATTAATCAAAACAATTACAGGAACGCCGCGCAGCAATTCGCCTTTTTTGGCATTGTAGCTATCATGGTCACTATCACGGCGGCCGCGTGTTGAAACGACTTCGCCGCCGTCCAAAAAGGCACTGCTGACTTTGATGGATTGATCGAGTAGCCCGCCCGGATTACGGCGGAGGTCCAAAATGACGCCTGGAATGTTGCGCCCCATTTCCGTCTTCATACCTGCAATGGCTTCTTTGAGCGTGCTTGAGGATTTTTCGTTAAATTGCGGAATGCGAATATAGCCAATGCCGTCTTTTATTTCATATGTCGTTTGGCCGCGCGGAATGATCTCGCGCACCATAGAGATTTGCATGGGCTCATCTTCGTCTTTGCGAATGACAGTCACCGTAATCGGCGCGCCAGCTTTGCCGCGCATTTGATCGACGGCTTCGCTAAGTGTTAGGCCGACAATGCTCTCGCCATCAATTTCTGTAAGGTAATCACCGGGCTGAATACCCGCGCGTGAGGCCGGTGTGTTATCAATCGGGGCTACAACTTTGACATAGCCATTTTCCGATGTGACTTCCATGCCAAGGCCGCCATATTCTCCGCTGGAGCCGACCTGCATATTCCGAAACGCGTCTGCGTTCATATAACTTGAATGGGGGTCAAGGCTTTGTAGCATGCCGTTAATGGCATCTTCGATCAGAAGTTCATCTTCGACATCGACAACATAATCTGCGCGAACGCGCGCTAAAACATCCGCGAAGAGTTCCAGATGTTTAAATGTTTCCGCGTGAGAGGGACGCTCTACCGCTGTTGCGATATTCGTCTGGCCCGCCGAGAGCGCAAATAATCCGATGGCCGCAATCGTTCCAATGGCAGGCATGATGAATTTCATATGCTAATCCTTTTCCTACAGGTTTTAGGTGCCAAAAGAGGCGGCGCCTATGCCCATGATAGCGTAGTTATGAAGCGTTTGACCATAGGTGCCAACTCTTAAATCACAGTAAAGTTTACGCCGCTTAACTGGGCCGTGCAAATACTTTGCCAAGCCACGGCGTAGGGTTGATGGTGGACCCATTTTTGCGAATTTCTATGTAGAGATTGGAGGTTGAACGCCGGGCTTTGGGCATTTCCCCAAGCGGCGTTCCCTTAGTGATATTCTCGCCGGATGTGACAAATGTATCCCCCAGCCCCGTCAATAAGAGGAAATAACCATCTCCGACATTTAAGATCACGACCTTTTCGTAGTTCTTAAAATCTCCGGCAAATTCAACCCGCCCCGTATAAGGCGCAAGGACTTGCGCCCCGCTGCGGGTTTCTACGGTCAGGCCTTTATGCGTGCCGCCATATTTTTGCACAAGTGTGCCTGGCACAGGCGGATGCATATCTGATTTGGCTTCGGCAAAACGTTTTGTGCCTTGCGGTAGGGTCACAGGCCCAGATGGTCCACCGCCAGACCGCAGACGCGGCGTTGCGCGTTTGGGTCTATTGCCGTCTTTATCGCGCTTGGGCTTAAGGCGCGGGGTCACGAGGGCATCCGCGCTTTTCTCGATTGATTCGATCAAGTCTTTCAGAGATGTCGCTTTGCTTGCGAGTTCTGTAATGCGCGTTTCTTCGGCTTGGCGCGTTTTGGACAGAGCTGTGTTTTTGCGGTTCTTTTGGGTGATCAGGGCACGCATGGTTTCGCGCTCTGTTTCCAGAGCCTTTTCATTTTCCGTAAGCTGCGCTCTTTCAAACGAGATATCCAGTCGCGTGGCGTTCAAAGCCGTTATGTCATCGGCAAGGGCTTTTGATTTGCGATCAAATTGGGTCGTAAGATCACTCAGCATCATTGCCGTGCGCGCGCTATCGGCCATGTTTTCAGAGGTCATAATGGCGGCAGGGGGCGGCTTATATTGCAGACGTTGCAGGGCCGCCAATAGCGTATTAATTTGTGTTTTATTAGCCTCAAGAGCCGCAGCCTTCTCTGTCTCAGATTGACTTAATGTGCCAAGGCGGCGTTCAATGTCTTTGGACTTGTTTTCAATAGATGTTTGTTTTTGGGCTGTTGTTTTTAACCGTGCGTTCAGGCCGCGAATTTCTTTGCGAATGGCCTGTTCTTCGGCTTTTAGTTTGTCCGCTCGTTTTTGGGCAGCGGCTTGCTCAGCGGCAATGCGGCCAAGTTCAGACGGGTCAATGTTTTGTGCGCTAGAGGGTTGAGCAAAGGCGCATAGGCCGATGAAGGTGAAGCCATAAAAGCGGCGAAGGTATCCAAAAAAAGCGTGCATCAATCCCTGTGATAGGGCGCGCCGGCCAAAATGGAAAGGGCGCGATATAGCTGCTCCGCCAGCATGACACGCACGAGCTTATGCGGCCAAACTTGCGTCCCGAACGCCCAGCGCGTTACGCCGCTCGGCAGGCTGTCAGGTTCAAAGCCATCCGCGCCGCCGATAATGAAAACGGTTTCCGCTATGCTGTCATCGCGCCAGCTCGCGATTTGTTTAGCTATCCCGCGCGATGTGAGCGCTTTGCCGCGCTCATCAAGGATCACAATTTTATGGGTGGGCGCGATATCGCCTGTAAGTAAGGTGGTTTCTGCCGCGCGCGATTTTGCGTTCTTAAGGTCGATTTGTTGTTCGGATAACCCAAGGAAGCCGCAAGCTTTGGCAAGGCCTTGGCCGCGCCGCATATAATCATCTATTAACTCGCGCTCTGGGCCTTTTCGAATATGGCCTGCTGCGCGCAGAGTCAGGCGCATTATTACTCGCTCATATCAGCGGCGGAAACGTCTTTAATGCTATCAGGCAGAGGCACTGACCAGATTTTTTCAATGTTATAAAAAGCGCGCACTTCGGGGCGGAAGACGTGCAAGATTACATCGCCGGCATCAACCAAGACCCAATCGCTGGCTTCAAGGCCTTCAATGCCGAGGTCTTTCATGCCGCGTTCTTTCAGGCCGCGCTGCACATAATCGGCAAGCGCATTCACATGACGGTTAGAACGACCAGAGGCCACAATCATATAATCGGCGATGGACGATTTTCCTGCAACGTCAATTTCAATCACGTCTTGCGCTGAATTTTCTTCGAGAATAGCGAGGATGAAATCAGAGAGGTCTTTAGCTTGTAAAACATCAGCGGGCTTGGTTGTCACGGCGGCGGCTGTGTTTGCGTTACGAATGGTACTCAGGATGCTCTCCATCGGCGCTTTGACGAAATCTGTCGGGGCCGTAAAATATCTAGTTAGGGTGCCTTATCATGATTTTTCAGCATTGCCTAGTTTTTGCGCCGCTCTGATTTGGGTCGATGATAATCGGTTGAGCGGGGAGGTGATATACGTCCAAGCGGGGGCGGATTGCCAGCTTAAAATGGCGGCGGCCTCCTCTTTAATACGGGCACTGTGATATATTTGCGACGCCGCGCCCAGACGCGCGCGAAAATGCGGCGTTCCAGATTTTGTTGGGCGCGCGATGATGGCGATTGGTACGGTTTCAATGATCTCGCGCCAACCCTTCCAGCGTGGGAGCTGCGAGAAATTATCCGCGCCCATGAGAAATACAAAACGCGTGTCGGGCATGTGCGTTCTCGCGCGGCGAATAAGATCGACCGTATATTGCGTGCCGTAATCGCGTTCCAAATGCGCAATCTTCATGTGCGGCGGGAGGCCGAGATCCATCACAGTTTGAACGCGCGAATCGTAACTTGGCTGTGTGGGTTTAAGCGGATTTTGCGGACTGACCATCCACCAGACTTCGTGCAGTCCAAGTCGCTCAAGCGCCGTCGTTGCTACATGTAAGTGCCCCGCATGGGCGGGGTTAAACGAGCCGCCAAAAAGACCAATCGCTCGCCCCTTTCGCGGTGTTAGCGAACTTTGATCGTCGGAGCGGTAGGGGAGAGGCTTCAAGGGCGAACCTGTCCATTACCTTCGACCGTATATTTATAGGTCGTCAAATGTTGCGCGCCGACAGGGCCGCGCGCGTGAAGGCGGCCTGTCGCAATGCCGATCTCTGCGCCAAAGCCAAACTCACCCCCATCGGCGAATTGCGTCGAGCAGTTCTGCATGCAAATCGCGCTATCAACATCGCGCAGGAATGTCTGCGCGGCGGCGGCGTCTTCTGTGATGATGCAGTCCGTATGACCACTGCCGTAATGGGCGATGTGCGCGAGGGCAGCGTCAATTCCGTCGACGATTTTGATATTTAAAATGGCAGCGAGATGTTCCGTCGCGTAATCGGTATCGGTGGCCGCGCCAATGTGGCTGCTGATGGCTTGCGACGCTTCGCAGCCACGAAGTTCACAATCTCTTGCGGCAAGACTATCTGCCAAAACGGGCAGGGCAGTTTCGGCAATGCTAGCGTCTATCAACAAAGTTTCCGTCGATCCGCAAACGCCCGTACGGCGGAGCTTGGCATTGAGCGCAATCTCTTTGGCTTTGTCCAAATCCGCGCCCGCGTGAACATAGCTGTGACACAGCCCTTCAAGGTGGGCCAATACAGGTACGCGCGCATCGCTCTGAACGCGCACGATCAAATTTTTGCCGCCGCGCGGAATAATCAAGCTCACGCACTCATTCAGGCCCGACAATAACATCCCGACCGCCGCGCGGTCTGTCGTTTCGATATATTGCACGGCTGAGGCGGGAAGGCCTGCTGCCTCCAACCCCTTGACCATCGCACTATGTAGCGCGCGGCTGCTGTTTACGCTCTCGGAACCGCCGCGCAAGATACAGGCATTGCCTGATTTTACGCAAAGACCGCCGGCGTCCGCCGTGACATTGGGGCGGCTCTCATAGATCATGCCAATCACGCCAATCGGCACGCGCACTTTGGAGAATTTCAGGCCGTTTGGCTGTGTCCATGTTTCGTCAACGCTCCCGACAGGATCAGGCAAAGCGGCAATCGCCTCCAGCCCGCTCGCGATCCCTTCAATACGGCCTGCATCCAGCGCGAGGCGGTCGAGCATGGCATCGGATAGGCCTTTCGTACGGCCTGCTGTCATATCAACCGTATTGGCGGCGATGATGGCGTCTGCGTCTGCGCGAATATGCTTCGCCATAGCTGTGATGGCGGCATTGCGTGTGTCACCGTTTGCTAGCCGCAGGGCTTGCGCGCCGCTGCGAGCTGCGCTGCCTAAGGCTTGCATGTAATCTTCGAGCGTATCAAAATTGGAAAAGGAAAACGTCATGATTTTAGGCTCGCAAGATTATCGCGGTGAATGAGGGCCGCACCATTATTATAGCCAAGACAGTTTTCGATGTCGCCTGATTTCAGGCCTTTAATCGCAGCCGTGTCCTTCGCGCTATAACTTATTAGGCCGCGCGCGAGCTCATTGCCGTTGGGGCCGCAAATGCTAACGGCATCCCCTTTTTCAAAGTGGCCGGAAACATGTGTAACGCCCGCCGCCAAAAGGCTCTTGCCATCTGAAAGGGCCTTGGCCGCGCCTGCGTCAATGGTAAGGGTTCCTTTTAAATCCAGTGCCCCCTGTATCCAGCGGCGGCGTGCGTTATAGGGCGCGTCCGAGGCGAGAAACCAACTGGCTTTCGCGCCGTTTTGAAGTCTCGAAATTGGGGCCGTGTCTTCACCGTTCATAATGCACATGTGGCAACCAGCTTGCGTTGCGATTTCTGCTGCCGCAAGTTTCGTTGCCATCCCTCCAGAGCCAACGCCTGCTGATGCGTTTACACCGCCGCCCATGGCCATGATTTCGGGAGTCAGTTTTTCAACAATAGGGAGGTGCTTTGCGGAGGTGTTCTGACGCGGATCTGCCGTATAAAGCCCGTCAATATCTGAGAGTAAAATCAGTGTGTCTGCATCAATCATTTGCGCCGTGCGTGCGGCCAATCGGTCGTTATCACCATAACGGATTTCATCTGTCGCGACTGTGTCGTTCTCATTAATAATGGGAACAATAGATAAAGATAACAATGTCTTAAGGGTTTCGCGCGCGTTAAGTCCTCGGCGGCGATCTTCCGTGTCTTCAAGGGTGAGTAGGGCCTGTGCCGTCCTGATATCAAAGGGGTTCAGCGCGCGGGCGTAGGCTTGGGTGAGGACCGTTTGCCCCGTCGCGGCGCAGGCTTGTTTTTGCGGTAACGATAACGCTGTAGCTGAAAGACTTAGTAACGCGCGCCCCAATGCAATGGCGCCTGATGATACGATCACGACATCGATGTTTTGGCGTTTAAGCGCGGCGATATCTTTGGCCATGGCGTCGAGCCATGGGCGGTTCAGCTCACCGGTCGTGTGATCGACCAAGATGGCCGAGCCGATTTTGATGACAATCCGTTTGGTTTGAGAAAGGGAGCTTAAGGACTCCATCCCGTAACCTCTTCGGCTTCGCCTCGCGCGATAGCTTCGCGGTGAAGGCGGTCTTCGCGCGCCTGTATTTCCTTGGCGCGGCGTTTTTGAACGTGTTGATAAACGCCAGACAGAACGGGTTTTAGGCCTTGTTGCGAAACGCTTGAAATCACGAGCGGGACTTGCCCGCAGGCGGCTTCGACAGACTTAGCCGCCTCGGCGATTGTCTCTTCGTCAATGGCGTCGCATTTTGTCAGAACAACGATTTCGGGTTTGTCTTCTATGCCGCCGCCATAGGTGATCAGTTCATTTCGGATCACCGTATAATCTGCGCCGGGGTCATCCGTTGAGGCGTCAACCAAATGCAGTACCGCCGCGCAGCGCTCGACATGGCCAAGGAAACGATGCCCTAGCCCTAAGCCTTCGCTCGCGCCCTCAATAAGACCAGGGAGGTCAGCCATAACAAAACGCTCTGCCGTGCCCAGTTCCACAACGCCCAAGTGGGGGTGAAGCGTAGTAAAGGGATAGTCAGCCGTCTTTGGTGTCGCCGCCGTTACAGTTGAGAGAAACGTCGATTTCCCCGCATTCGGTAGGCCAACAAGACCCGCGTCCGCGATCAGTTTCAGGCGCAGCCAAATCCAGCGTTCTTCGCCTTCCTCGCCGGGGTTGGCATTACGCGGCGCTTGGTTGAGCGCGCTTTTAAAGCGTGCGTTGCCCCAGCCCCCATTGCCGCCTTGCGCCAGCAGGGCGCGCTGCCCTGGCTCTGTTAAATCAACGAGAACATCATCCGTATCTGCGTCAATGACTTGCGTTCCGACGGGGACCATCAACACTTGATCTTCACCGCCCGCGCCCGTGCGGTCTCGGCCCATGCCATGCGTGCCCGTGCCCGCTTTGAAGTGTTGCTTATAGCGGTAATCAATCAAGGTATTGAGCGATTGGGCGCATTCCACCCAAACGTCGCCGCCTTTGCCGCCGTCACCGCCATTAGGGCCGCCGAAAGCGATATTTTTCTCGCGGCGAAAGGAAACGCAGCCCGCTCCGCCATTGCCAGAGTGGATATAGATTTTCGCTTGGTCTAAAAACTTCATGACAGGCTTTCCGCGTGATGCGCGTGTTTAGGCTGATATGGCGATTTTTTCACCGCTATGCAATGGGCTGTTATGACCGGATAAGTCGAGCGAAAGATAAATTCCGCGCGCCTTTTCCATACGCGCCATTGAAAACCACTGTTGGTGCGTGTCTTTAGTGGTGAAGCCGAGCTTGTGCAGCAATTTGATGCTTGCGGGGTTATCAGCAAAGACACCTGCTACTATGCGTTTCGCGCCTAATGTTTCATAGGCCTCATTGATAATCGCTTTGCAGGCTTCGGTGGCATAACCGTTGCCCCAAGCCTCTGGGGCGAGAGAGTAGCCAATTTCAAGCGGGCCGTCGGGGTCACGTTTAAAAAGGTCGATGACGCCAATCATACTTTTGGCTATTTCACCTGCAAGTTCAATAACATAGATATGCGACATGCCTCTGCGTACTTTTGAGAGCTTTTCCATGATCCAAAACTCTGCGGACATAACAGGGAAGGGAAGCGCGATAGATCCAGTCATGCGCGCGACGTCTTCTGTGCTGACATAGGCAGCGTAGTTTTTGGCGTCCGCAATTGTGATCGGGCGCAGCACAAGTCTTTCAGTTTCTAGGATCGGTCTCATATCGGCCTCCTTACGAGTCGATTGTGTCAAAATCGTGAGCTTTGCGTGACACAATCAATGCAGGAGCAATAAAAAAGGGACACCGGCTGACCGATATCCCTGCATTTTATCGGACTGCCTGTTTAAGGGGCAACCCGTTGTATTAGGTTGCTATTCTGCGGCTTTGGCCATTGGCGCGACAGACACAAATGTGCGGTTGTTGCGTTTGGTTGCAAATGTGACGCGGCCTTCCGTGAGCGCGAAGAGCGTGTGGTCTTTGCCCATGCCGACGTTTGTACCAGGATAGTACTTCGTGCCGCGCTGGCGAATAATAATGTTACCTGGAATGACGCCTTGTCCGCCAGATTTCTTTACGCCAAGACGACGGCCTGCACTGTCGCGGCCATTGTTAGACGAACCACCTGCTTTTTTATGTGCCATAGGTCTCTCCTACTTCTTAAAACGAGCGCGAAGCTTCGTTCTAGCCTTTAATTCCGGTAATTTTTACAACTGTTTCAAGCTGGCGATGACCGCGCTTACGGCGGTATGTCTGACGGCGTTTCTTTTTGAAAACGATGACTTTATCGCCTTTGCGTGTTTCTAGGACTTCGCCTGAAACTTTTGCGCCTTTAACGAGGGGCGCGCCGACTTTAACGTCGCCGTCTTTGCCGCAAAGCAGAACGTCGTCAAAAGAGACTTTCGAGCCGGCTTCAGCATCGAGCTTTTCGATGATGATTGTGTCGCCGTCTGCGACTTTATACTGTTTACCACCTGTCTGGATGACTGCAAACATGGTCTTATCCTT
>JBMYWT010000011.1:0-52421 GCA_049607665.1 Maricaulaceae bacterium | reverse complement strand
TAGCCCCCGGAAAGGGGCGCGGCCATACAAGCGGATAATCAAGCGATGAAAGCGGGCAGCCGTTTTCTGGTTTTTCCAACAAATATGGCTGCACAATAGCGCCAGGTCGGTCGCAATAGGTGATATCGTCGCCGCAATAGCGGAATGAAACCGCACGGCGCGTTCTATCCGGCGAAGCATTCCCGCCAGAGCCATGAATTGTCATGACGTGGTGAATGATGATGTCGCCTGGCTCTACGTCAAAGGAGACAATGTCATATTTATCACGCTCGCCTTCTATGTCCGGCAAACGGTCATAGGGTGAATAAGGGTGCGGGCTTTGGCTAATAAACACATTCGGTGCGTAGATTTCCTGCCAATGATGCGAGCCGCGCACATATTCCATCGTGCCATTTTCGCTATCGGCAGGGTCAAGCGGGATCCAAACAATACAGCATTTCTCGCCTTCAATTTGAAAATAGGCATAGTCTTGGTGAAAGGTCGTGCGCTGCGGCGTATTGGGGACCTTTACAAAAGTCGTATCTTCCCAAAAATTTAGCCGCGTTGTATTTAAAAGCTGCGTGATGAGCTCAGGTAGAGCTGAATCCATGGCTGCTTGGCGAATGCCGCCGTAAGAACGCCAACCCGCCGCGTCATAAAAGAATTTTCCCTCATCGTCATTGGTCGGGATGATATGCTCGTCCTGTATGGGGCGCGCCGTATTATCATAATCCAGCACCATACGCAGCTCGCTCATGTCAAAGCGTGAGGCCTTGTGGACATCGATAATGTTATCTTCACTCCAGACTTGGCTAGCGATTTCTTGGAAATCATAACCCGTTGGAGAGTCGCCAAAGCCGTTGACCTGAGCGTTCACATCCGCGCGTAATGCCTCAATTTCTTCAGGCTTTAAAACACCACGCAGACATACCACGCCATCGCGTTTAAAGGCTTTGATGTCTTTTTTAGATAATAACTTTGGGAGAGGTAAATCGATCATGCTTCAAGCCATGTTTGCTCAAGCGCCTTTCTGCCTGCCAGCGAAATGGCTCCCCGTAAGGCTTCAATCGCATAAGGGTAAGATGCTTGATGGCTTAAAAGCATTTCAACATCATCAAGAATGGACCTATCTTGATTGGTCAATTCACGCTTTTGATTAAGTATTGACATTTTCAAACGGTTACCATTTTTGTTATCATTAACAAATGCATCCAGCGCTTCATAACACGCGTCTATTTTTTGTATTAAATCGGTCATAGAAGCCCCCTTGTGTCCGATATAAGTTTAGGCAGAAACTATTAGGCTGCAGTTTTTTCTTCTGTTAGGCGCTTCGCAGCATCCAGAGGTGCTTTAAGAAAGCCTACAGGGTCGTGCAAATTCGTGTATTGCCGCGCCTTGGCAAGCCCTTCAGGGCTAACATCATTTGTCATAGCGATATAGTAATCGTCATCAGCTTCATAATATTGCGCTTGACCGAGAGGACGCGTGCGGAACAAAAATGCTGCAAGCGCATAATGTTTTTGATAGGTCAAAAGAGAGAGCTTACGAATATCATTTGCGAGGCAAAATTCGTGAATAGCCACAAGAATACGCGCGCGCGCTCGAATAAACTCCTCTTGGCTCGTACCTTCTTTGGTCACAAGATAGCGCGTATATTCATATGTATGGGGCGAACACGGTGGTTCATCACCATCACAGAATTCTGGAAAGACATCTCGCAACATATTTGGCCCTGTTGTTGGTACAAGGCGCGCACAGGCAATAATTTCACCTTTAGAATTTGAATCAATAAAATGGATTGCATCTTCGGTGTCGAACTGATCAATGTCTAAGCCATTTTTCGCATCAGGAAGTTTCCACCCCATTTCCCCGCATGCCACGCGATGCCTAAAAGCATATAGCTCTTGTAGGCGTTCAGTATACAAATGATGATTTAATCCATTAACTATTTCGACCATGACAAACTCCCTTTATGAGATCTTGAGTAGGATGGTCGATAATTTAGCGCGGCGCTATAACCCGTTAGGGTTAGATAATTTCAGCCCTGTTTTAGGGCATAATATCGCCATTATTAATCGCAATTGTTACGGAATGTGTACGATTAACAGCATTGAGTTTACGCATAATATTTTTTGTGTGAACTCGTACCGTTTCTTCACTTATGCTAAGAATAACACCTATTTCCCAATTCGTATGTCCGCCAGCAACATAATGTAAAATTTCTGTTTCTCGGTCTGTTAACGCTAAACGTTCCGCAGAAGGCTTCTTGTTTGTGATATCTAAAAATTGCGAATAGGCATGAATGGATAAAAGTTCAATTTGCAGTAAGTCTTTCGTACTGAAATCTGGATCAGCATGTGACATGGTTATAAGACCTACGGGCATTTTTGGGATAACAACCGGCACACCGATACCATTAATCATATCCAATTCGCGCGCTTCTTCTAACATTTTCAGGCCAAATTTGCCAGAATACACTCTGGCTTGTTCCCATGTGAATACATTGCGCGCCTTGGAAGCATAGCGCGTTATCGGATCATGAATAATGAGGCTTTCATCAAACCAGCGAGCCGTAAACTCGTCAGGAAAATCACTAATTCCATATTCTGTAAGCGGTTGGTTAGCTCGAGCTGGGTTAATCAATTGACCAATTCCAACATGAATAAATTCAAACCGTGCAACGGCACGTTTAAAAGCTTCAAGGAGCCTTTGTTTACTTCTCGCCGCTTCAATATCATCAACATACTTAGCGAAAGTATGCCAATCTTGCCCCTTAGGTTCCATGAATACGTCTCCTACGAACTAACATAGGTTTAATAAACGAAATATGCTACCCTAATCCACATATGAATTGACTGTTAGGCAAATAAAAAACCCGGCTAAAAAGCCGGGTTTTTAAAACTCATATGGCAAATATGCCTATCTTTTAGCGATACCGCGACCTGTTGTGCGCTCTGCGATACGGGCTGATTTACCACGGCGGTCACGGAGATAGTAAAGCTTCGCGCGGCGGACTTTACCCTTGCGCTTGATCTCAATCGCTTCGACGAGCGGTGAGAAGATTTGGAATACGCGCTCGACGCCTTCGCCGTAGCTGATTTTACGAACGGTGAAGCTCTCATTGATGCCAGCACCAGAGCGGGCCAAGCACACGCCTTCAAACGCTTGCAGACGGGTACGCGTACCCTCTGTGATGCGCACTTGGACGATCAATGTATCACCCGCTGAGAAATCAGGAATGACTTTGCCGCCTTCAAGTAAGCGGGCTTCTTCTTTTTTGTTCAATTTTTCAATCACGTTCATGATCGTCTCCTTTTGCGAGGTAGGCATCCCATAAATCAGGACGCCGCGCGCGTGTTATCTCTATCTGTTGATCCTGCCGCCAACTTGCAATCGCCTTATGATTGCCTGACGTCAAAACCTCGGGAATGCTCTCACCTTCCCACTCTCTCGGACGGGTGTAGAGTGGATACTCTAGCAATCCGTCTTCAAAACTTTCTTCCGAAGTGCTGTCTGCCGCCCCGAGAACCCCCGGAAGCAAGCGCACACACGCTTCGATCATTACCTGCGCCGCCACCTCGCCGCCGGCTAAGACAAAATCGCCTATGGAAATCTCTTCCATGTGGCGGGCGTCTATCACCCGTTGGTCGAGCCCTTCAAACCGTCCGCAAAACACAATAAGACCCGGCCCGCTTGCCAGCTCTTTCACGCGTTTCTGCGTTAAAGGCTTACCACGGGGGGTCAGATATATAAGCGGGCGACCCGAAACCCCATTTTCATGGGAGGCCACACTGTCGATGGCTGCGGCCGCGACATCTGGTTTTAACACCATGCCAGGACCACCCCCCGCAGGAGTGTCATCAACGTTGCGGTGCTTATTAGCAGCAAAATCTCTGATGTCCACCGTTTCCAGCGACCAAATGCGATTCTTTTCAGCCGTTCCAATGACAGATGTGCCTAAAACGCCCGGAAAGGCGCCCGGGAAGAGCGTTAAAACGCTCGCGGCCCAAGGTTTTTTATCAGAATCAGCGCTCATGGCGGGCGTGTAGCGGGTTTGGGAGAGGATGGGAAGCGGGGAAAAGCCAGCCATCTGACTTTGGATGTAAGCTCACTAGGCAAATTTAACGCCTTGCTCGCCATTTCCTCAAATCAACAGCCATCTGCGCAGGGCGAAAACCCTTACCTGCCAGCAGACGTTTGAAATCTGCGGCGCGGTCGAAATGTTGAAGTTGTCGGTGGTAGTAATTAATATACTCCAACAGCGCCATGATCCCTGCAAAACTTGTAATCGCTTTATCGCCTGTTGAATGCGTAATACCAGGAACCACCCAAACGGCAATGACAAGCGCAAAGGCCGCGACGGACATTATACATAAAGGCCATTGCAAAACACTCGCGCGAGCCATGACTTTGGGCAAAAGTGTACGTTTTCCGTGAATGGCTTTATACTTAGCCAGCCAATAGAGGCCGCCAATTAAAAGGAGCGTGCACATGGGCACGCAGGCCGCCACACTTGTCCAGCCGATTTTCTGCCCTTTATAAATAGCGTAGCCGAACATAGTGCCGGGCATTAAAACGACATTCATTAACTCACACTGATAATACATTTTCAGTCGTTTGGAAATTTCCGCCCGTTTATCCATTTATCGCCCCAATAACGTCAGCGCCATTAAGAGCTTGGGCTTATCCGCCGTGAAGCCGCTTTTGATCCAAAGCGCTTTGAGGGCGTCGAGTTTTTTGCCCATCGCTTCGCCGGGCGCGCTGCCTGCCGCGATCAAGTCTTTCCCTGTCAGCGGGAACTCTGGCGGTGTCCAGCCTAGCGCTAATTCGGCATAGGATATCCAGCGCGCAGCCGCGATAGGGTCGTCTTCACCTGCGGCGCGGACATAGGCACGGTCCGCGAGCGCTCTGCCGCCTGCTTTATAGATAGCGATTTTCTTCTCGCGCTCGGAGGCATTGGCGTCGAGCGGCGTGCTGTCCATCACCCACGCCATCAGCCGCGTTTTCTCGGCCTTTGAGAGTTTGAGCCGTTTGCACAATCCCGCAATTGCAATCGGTTCCCGCGCCGCCATCGCCATCATGCGCAGTAGCGAATCGGCGGGCAGTTTCGCGCGATCTTCGAGGGCGACCATTAAATCAAGCCCTTCAGCATTGCTCGCCTCGGGCAGAACAGCATCCAATATTTCATTGGTCAGCATGATACGTACAGCACGGCTCGGGTTGGGCGCGGCGAGGAGTTTCTTCGCCTCTGACCAAATACGTTCAACCGAGAGACCCTTAAGCCCCTCTCGATTTTCACGACAGGCCGTCAGCGCTTCGGCGTCGA
The DNA here is from genome assembly GCA_049607665.1 of Maricaulaceae bacterium. Classification (GTDB taxonomy): domain Bacteria; phylum Pseudomonadota; class Alphaproteobacteria; order Caulobacterales; family Maricaulaceae; genus Fretibacter. The sequence continues at coordinate 47,116 of JBMYWT010000011.1, read as the reverse complement.
TATGAGCTTTGCCGTCGGCGTTCGTTTCGCCATACCAGGCGATAAAGCGAAAGAAGCGCAGAATACGCAGATAATCCTCGGTCACGCGCGCGCTTGCGTCACCAACGAATCGAAAACGGCGCGCCTTTAAATCCGAGAGGCCTTCTCCGCACGGATCATAAAGAGTGCCGTCGTAATCCGCATAGAGCGCATTCATCGTGAGGTCACGGCGCTGCGCGTCTTCAGCCCAATCCTGAGTAAAAGCCACAACCGCGCGGCGGCCATCGGTTTCAACGTCTTTGCGCAAAGATGTGATTTCATAAGGTTCGCCATTTACCACCGCCGTCACAGTACCGTGAGCGATACCCGTCGGAACGGATTTAATGCCCGCCGCCTTTAGCGCCGTCACAACGTCTTTGGGTTCAAGCGTTGTCGCGACATCCACATCACCAATCTCTCGCCCCATCAAAGAGTTCCGCACGCAGCCGCCGACAAAGCGCAGCTCACCCTCAGGGAAAGCGGCGAACAGCTTGTTGATTTCCGCGCTGCGCATCCACGCATGAGTTTCGGGGTTTAAGGTTTCATTTACCATAATTTACGCAAAGCCTCGTTCATATAGACGCCGCATCATCATCGCCGTCATGCCCCAAATATTTCGGTGCGTCCCATCGGGTTCGTCATAGGGCATATCATAAAGGCGATGATCGCTGCCGTCGAAATAAACATCGCGGATGATGTGATTATCGCCATTCATCAGAAAACCAAACGGCACTTCGAATACATCCGCCACTTCGCGCACGTCGGGGATAACCTCCGCCGCGCTATCGACGACGCCAACATAGGGCGTAACGCGATATTCGCTGACGGCGTTAAAAGACGGCAGGCGGCCCAATATAGTGATGGCGTCCGCTTCCACGCCAATTTCTTCGTGCGTTTCCCGAAGCGCCGCATCGAGCGCAGTCTCAGGGAGTTTCCGCCCGCCGCCCGGAAAACTGATCTGCCCCGGATGATTGGGCATCGTATCAGGGCGCTGCGTGAGGATTACGCGCCAGACATCACGTTTCACCAACGGCATTAACACAGAAGCTATGCGCTGCCCGTCTCGTTTCACGAGGTCAGTTTCATCGGCGATGTCGATCGGCAATAAGGCCTCTCGCACGCGCATTATAATCGGGTCTTCACTCATGTTAGCAGATGCGCCCCCACAGGCCCAAGCGGGAAGAACGTCCCGCTCGCGTAAACACCGAGCTGCGGGCCCTCGGGCGTATCAATCTCCACGGCATGTTCGACAAGCTCATAAAACACAGGCCGCGCCAGTGACGCCTCAAGCCGTCCACGAATATTTACAAACGGCATAGGCTCTAATGTGTCGGGATCTGTTTCCACGCGTAGCGGCAAGTCAGGCCCTGCTTCAATCGTTTCCTCCATATTAGTCGTAAAGAATAGGCGCGTCTTTTCGCCTTCGCCTTTGACGTCCACACGGATCGCAACGAAATGCGCGCGCTCGACGGTAATCAACATTTTCTCGACGGGAGTCACGAGGTACGTCTCGCCGTCTTCGTCCTTGCGCAAGATTGACGCGAACAACCCAATCAGGCCTTTGCGCGTCACGCGCGTGCCTTCATGCCACCATGATCCGTCGGATTTGATGACAATATCAATCTCGCCGCAATACTCAGGATGCCATTTTTCCACGGGACGAAGACCAGATTGGTCATCCTTCATCGCCTTCATTAAATCGGCGAGGGTAAAGTGGTCGGGGGTGTTCGAATTCATGAACAAAGTTTTACTGAAAACTGCTGTTTTTCCTAGCCCTAATACTGTTAAACACTAAGAAGACTGTAACACATTTATGAGATCAATACTGCATGACACAAATGACCACAACTCCCATGACGCCCGCAATCGAAAAAGCCGCAGATACGGCCAGTAAAAAACTGGAAAAGGCGCGCGGCGAAATCGGGCAAGTTGTCCTCGGCCAAGACCGTGTTGTCGCGCTGGCGATGACCGCAATATTGTCTGGCGGACATGCATTGCTCGTCGGTGTTCCAGGCCTCGCGAAAACACTCCTCGTTGAAACACTCGGCACAGCCATGGGGCTGGACGGTAAACGTATTCAGTTCACACCTGACCTTATGCCCGCTGATATTGTGGGCTCTGAGGTGCTTGAAGAAACCGCCAAGGGCAAACGCTCTTTCCGCTTCATTCCCGGCCCTGTGTTCTGCCAACTTTTGATGGCCGATGAGATCAACCGCGCAAGTCCGCGTACGCAATCTGCTTTGCTCCAAGCCATGCAAGAACGCTTTGTAACGGTCGCAGGCGAACGTCACGACCTGCCCGCGCCGTTTCATGTGCTCGCGACGCAAAACCCGATTGAACAGGAAGGCACATACCCCCTCCCTGAAGCGCAGCTCGACCGTTTCCTTTTTCAGATCAATGTTGAGTTCCCAACATTGCAGACAGAGCGCGACATCCTAATTGCGACAACGGGCGCGAACGATGCCAAAGCCAAAGCGGCCATGACACCGAAACAGCTTCGCGATATGCAAGCGCTTGTGCGCAAGCTTCCCGTCGGTGAAAAAGTCGTCGACGCGATTTTGACATTGGTGCGCAATGCCCGACCTGAAACCAGCGCAATTGACTCAATTTCGAAGTCTGTCTCTTGGGGCCCGGGCCCTCGCGCAGGACAAGCGCTCATGCTCGCGGGACGCGCCAAAGCCTTAATCGAAGGCCGCCTCTCGCCCTCTATTGATGACATTATGGATTTGGCTGAGCCTGTGTTGCAACACCGTATGGCGCTAAATTTTGCGGCGCGCGCAGATGGCCTCACGATTAAAGACACAATCGCAACGCTTAAAGAGAGCATCGCTTAGACTAAATGCCGATTGCTGCCCCTCATGCCTTAGACATAAGACGCCGCGCCGATGCGCTCGCTGCGCCTTATCCTGCGCTGCTGGCCGAAGCCGAACGCGTGGCCGCTGTGGTTGCGCAAGGCGTTCACGGTCGCCGCCGTCCTGGGCAAGGCGAAACCTTTTGGCAATATCGCAATTATCAACCATCGGATTCCGCGCATCATATTGATTGGCGGCGTAGCGCGCGCGGCAATCAAGTCTATGTTCGCGAAAACGAATGGGAAGCGGCCAACACCGTCTGGTTCTGGCGTGACGGCAGCGCGGGCATGGACTGGTCTTCGCATAAAAAACTGCCAACGAAACAAGACCGCGCGAGCGTCATATCAATCGCGCTCGCTAGCTTACTCATGCGCGCGGGCGAACGTTGCGCGGTATTGGGCGAAACGAAAACACCGCGTACGGGGCGCATTGGTTTGGAACGCTTAAGCCTACGCCTCGCAGGGAGTGACGGCGAAGCGAAAAACCTAGACGCGGATATTCCGTCACACGCGCGCCTCGTGATCGCGTCAGATTTTCTGGAAAGCCCGGACGTTTGGCGAGAACGCCTCGCGCGGCTCTCGGCCCGTCCCGCCAAAGGCGTTCTACTCCATATTATCGACCCCGCCGAACGCGACTTCCCCTATAAAGGGAGAATGCAACTCCGCTTTCCGGGCTTTTCAAAACTCCCGCCCTTATTAGTCGGACGCGCAGAACAAGCGGCCGAAGAATATCGCGAGAAATTTGCCGCTCACTGCGCGGCGCTGGAGCAAACCGCGCGGCGCCTTGATTGGCCGATTGTTGTCCATGAAACCGACAAACCTCCCACGCAAGCTCTGACTGCACTTTATATGGCCATCGCAGGAGACATTCTGTGAGCTTTGGCGGCCTGACATTCCTCGCCCCGCTTTCGCTGCTGGGCTTGCTCTTACTGCCGATCATTTGGTGGATATTGCGCACAACACCGCCGCAACCGAAAAAGGCCGTCTTCCCGCCGCTACGTATTTTGCAAGACGTGATGAGCGAAGAAGAAACACCCGACAGCACACCGTGGTGGCTCTTGATCTTTCGCGTCTTTATCGGCGCGCTTTTGGCCGTGGCGCTCGCTTCTCCGATTTTAGGCAGTAAAACGGATGAGACAAACCGCCCGCTTACGCTTGTTATTGATGATAGCTGGGACGCCGCTCCCAATTGGAGCGGTGTTGTGCGCGAAGCCGAAGCCCGCATTGCCATCGCGCAGCGCGCCAATTTAAACGTCGCGCTTATCACGACAACGGAGCCAACCGAAACGCCTGCCTTTTTGCCCGCAAGCCAAGCAATGGATCAGGTGAAAGCCCTCTTCCCCAAAGCCTTGCCCGCAAACCATATGAAAACGGCGAAAGCAATCAGCGCGTTAGATATCACTCGTAGTGACGCCGTATGGCTTTCTGGGGGATATGATTTTGGCGAAGCTGGCCTTATCGCAGAAAACCTTCGCGGCGCAGCCAACGCCTCTATCCTTACGCCCTTACCCGATCGGCGCGCCGTTATACCCGGGAAAGTCAGCGAAACAGGAAGCGGGTTTCGTAGTGTTTGGCACAACCCGTATCAAGATCAACGCAGCGTAAGTATCACGGCCCACGATAGCGGCGGTTCCGTGATTGCCCGCAGTGATCTTAATTTCGTCTCCGGCAATCCAATTGCCGAAGCCGAATTCGATTTGCCCGCAGATCTACGCAGCCGCGTTAGCCGCCTACGCGCCGAAGGCCTAACCTCAGCCGGAACCGTCAAGCTTTTGGATGATAGTTGGGGCCGTCCTGTGGTTGGCATTTTGACAACGGGCAAAGACGAGACTTCGCCCTTATTATCGGAACCCTTTTACGCCAATACAGCGCTTGAGCCCCATGCCGATATTTTCATGGGAACGCTGGATGAGCTACTCCCGCTTGCGCCGTCCATTCTAGTTATGCCCGATGTGGCCCGCACCCAAGAAGACGCGCTTGTGAGTTTTGTTGAAGCAGGCGGATTACTTATTCGGTTTGCAGGACCAAAACTTGCGGCGCGGGCAGATGATCTTTTGCCCGTTCTTTTACGCAAAGGCGACCGCGCGCTTGGCGGGGCGCTTACGTGGCAAGACCCGCAAGGCCTCGCGACCTTCCCGCAGGACAGCCCCTTTTTCGGCCTTGGCATTCCAAATGACATCACTGTGCGCCAACAAGTTATGGCCCAGCCCGGCGCGGAAACAGATGCTCGTACTTGGGCGCGCCTTGCCGATGGCGCGCCGATTGTAACCTCTGCGCCGCGCGGGCTTGGCCGTGTGGTCTTGTTCCATATTACCGCCAGCCCCGAATGGTCTAACCTCGCCGTAAGCGGGCTTTATGTGGATATGCTGCGGCGCATCTTACCTCTGGCGGGAAACCGCCCCGCGAAAACTGTGCAAGACACAAGCGGAGACTGGACAGCCGAGCGCGTTTTAACCGGATATGGCCGTCTTAGCGCGCCTGATATTCGCGCCAAAAGCCTGCCCGATGACGCCTTCGACACAGTGCGTATCACGGCTGAGCATCCGCCGGGGTTTTACCGCCAAGGCGCAAGACGGCGCGCTTTGCAAACCGTTTCAGAGCCTGAAAACATAAAGCCTCTTCCCTCTTTTGCGGGATTACAACAGTTAGAATATGGTCACACCAAACGCCGAACATTAGGCGGTATATTGCTTGGCTTTGCCCTTAGCCTATTTGTCTTAGATGTGATTTTCTCAATCTGGCTATCGGGGCGGTTTAGATATCTTATTCCGAAACGCGCGCCAAAATTCGCATCTGTATTTATCGGAGCCAGCCTTGTCGCTGCCACATTAATCACGCCGCAAACGGCCCGCGCCGATGAAATGCCAACCCTGATGGAAGATGCGCTATCGCTACATCTCGCCTATATAAAGACGGGCAATAGCACGGTTGACGATCTTAGCCGCGCCGCCATGGAAACATTAGTGCGGGAACTGACAGGCCGCACCACAATTGAACCCGCCGGCGTACGCGGCGTAAACCCAGAAAATGACGCGCTCGTTTTTTACCCTTTCCTATATTACCCAGTTAGCCGTGACGCCGAAGCTCTCTCGGACGCGGCAAGCCAAGCGCTTAATGCCTATATGGCCAGCGGCGGGACGATTGTTTTTGACACGCGTGATCAAGGTGATCGCGCCTTGTTGGGCACAAACCAGCACCCCGGATTGATGGCCGTGACAGCGAAATTGGACATGCCGCAAATCACACAAATTGACAAAGACCATGTCCTGACAAAATCCTTTTACCTAATGCAGCGCTTCCCCGGACGTTGGGCAAACGGCCCCGTTTGGGTAGAGAAAGACCGTAATGGCAGCGCCAGAGACGGCGTATCTAGCGTCATTATTGGCTCCAATGATTGGGCCGCCGGATGGGCTATGACAGAAAACCGCCAAGGCTTGATCGATCTTGAAAATGACATGAGCCGCCAACGTGAATATGCACTGCGCTTTGGGGTAAATCTTGCCATGTATGCCCTCTCTGGGAATTACAAATCTGACCAAGTGCATGCAGCTGAATTGATCCGCCGCATTGGCGGGCCAAAGGCAGAGCCGCGCAATATAAAGACAGCGCCCACGCCCGAAGATATGGAAAAACCCGAGTTTCAAATGCCGGGGGACAAGCCATAATGCCTGACTTCATCCCAGCTTTGGCTTTTGACCCGTTGATCTCTTGGCCCCTAATTATCACAATCGGCGTGGCTGCCTTGTTGGCCGCGCTGATTGCTGGCGCGGGGCGTTTACGCTCTATGTTCCTGCGGACGCTCGCGGCTGTGGCGATCATCATCGCCCTCGCCAATCCGCAAACGGTCGAAGAAGACCGCACGCCCTTACGTGATATCGCGCTCATTATAACGGATGGCTCCGACAGTACCGCATTAGGCGGTCGCGACGCGATTATCGCCAAGACCTTGGCCGAACTTCAGGGCGAACTCGGCGCGGATAATACGCTGGAAGTTATCACCGCCAATATGGATGCCAACATCGAAGGCACGCGCCTTGTGCCGACGTTAATCGAAGCGCTTAGCCATATTCCGCCGACGCGCCTTGCGGGCGTTATATTAGTCACGGATGGCCAAATTCATGACCTGCCCGATAGTCCGGAAACCCTATTACCTGAGGGTGTGCCTTTTCATGCCCTTGTGATTGGCGATCCCAACGCGCGTGATCGCCGCATTCGCGCCGTCCTTGCCCCGCGTTACGGCCTTGTGAATGAACAAGCTGAGTTCCAAGTTCAAGTCGACGACCCCGGCCACGAAGGCGAACGAGCGCGTATTACGATAAAACTCAACGGGACGATCAAAGCCCGTTTTCCTGCCATTATTGGTGATACGGTTTCTATACCGATGGAAATTGAACGGCGCGGCGTCAACACCGTCGAGCTGACCGTTGAAAGCGCGCCGGATGAATTAACCCTCAAGAACAATAGTTTCATTTCGGAAATTTCTGGCATTCGTGATCGTATGCGTGTCCTCTTGGTGACAGGCAAACCCCACCCCGGCGCAAGGGCGTGGCGCAATCTTTTGAAAAGTGATCCAGCCGTTGATCTGGTTCAATTTACAATTTTGACCAACCCCCGCGTGAAATATACGCGCGCGCCGCAAAATGAACTCTCGCTCATTGCCTTCCCGGTTAAGCAGCTCTTTGAAGAAAAGTTAGACGAATTTGACCTTATCATTTTCGATCAATTCCGCCGCCGCACAGAAACGCGCACGCCGGGACGTAGCGCGCCAATCTTGCCCCCGCTCTATATTCAAAACATTGCGCGCTATGTTGAAAAAGGCGGAGCGCTCTTGGTTGCGGCGGGGCCTGCCTTTGCCTCAGACGCCAGCCTTTACCGCTCGCCCCTCGCGGCAGTTCTTCCGGCGCGGCCTACAGGCGAGACATTGGAACAAAGTTATCGTCCTACCCTGAATGATAAGGGCCGCCGTCACCCCATTACCTCTATATTTCAAAACAGCGCCGAGAAAACATGGGGTCCATGGTACCGCGTTATTAATAGCAATGTCGTTAGCGGCAATACCCTTATGGAAGGCCCCGGCGGCGATCCTCTTTTGGTGATTGACCGTGTCGGTGACGGCCGCGTCGGTATGTTAATGTCCGATCAAGCCTGGCTCTGGGCCAAAGGTTATCAAGGCGGCGGCCCCTATAGTGAAATGTTCCGCCGCTTGGCGCATTGGCTCTTAGGGGAGCCGGATCTGGACGCCGACAAATTAATCGCGCGTGCCGAAAATGGAGACATCATCATTGAAAGACGTACTTTGGATGATGTTGTTTCGCCCGTAACCATCACCAAGCCTGACGGGAGCGTAGAAACCATTCGATTGCAAAAACAAGCCGACGGTGTTTTTGGCGCAAAAGTCAAAGGCACAGGCCAAGGGGCCTACCGCCTCGCCTCAGATGGGATTAACACCATCACAGCCATTGGCGCGCTTAACCCCAAAGAGTTCTCAGACTTAACGCCCACTTTGGATATAGTTCAACCTATGCTTAGCGGCACAGGCGGATTGGGAATGATGATTGGTGACGGCGAAACCCTGCCCGACATTAAGCGCATAAAGCCGGGTAAAAAAGCCGCCTCAGACGCCGCCGACACGGCTGCGTGGCTCGGCCTAACCGATCATAAAGCCTATACCGTTAATTCCTCTCGCAGAACGCCGCTGGCGCCAGGTTGGCTTTACTTCCTCCTTGCGGCCCTTGCCCTCGGTTGGGCGTGGCGTCGCGAAGGGCAATAATTAAACCTTACATATAAATTTTAAGTCTTTTTAAGCCATATTATTATACACAGTATTCAAAAGAACAGGGCGGAAAGATGAAACAGGTAATTATAAAAGGACTCATATTAGCCAGCACAGCCACCTTATTAAATGGCTGTATGGCGGCTAAAATGACTACAGCGGCTGTAACATTACCTGTAAAGGCTGTTTACAAAACAGGGAAATTTGCAGGGAAAGGGGTTTACTATACAGGGAAAGCCATTGGAAAAGGCACGATCAAAACAAGTAAATTTGCCGCAAATGATGTTTACCCTGTAGGAAAAGCGGCTGGTAAAAATGTCGGAAAAGGCATTTATTACGTGGGAAAAATCCCTGTTCAAATTACGGATAAAGCATTAGATACAAGTGCAAAAATTTTATCTATTACAACGCAAACCGTAGACCTTGCTGGAAAGACTGTTGTTTTAAGTCGCGAAATACAAGCTTCAAAATTGGATAGTGAACTGGGAAAACTTAAAACCGCAAAAAACATCATTAGTGTTTTTGTTGATGCCGTTTTATAAATTAGACGTCACAAACGATAACATCTCCGTCATCAAACGCGAATTGAAAAACACGTCGGCTTTGCTATAATACCACTAACGGAGGATATTATGCGCATTTTTATTACAGCCCTTACTCTTTGCATAACATTTACTTTAACGTCTTCCGCTTTGGCCAAAAGCAAACGCGGGTTTTCATCATCAATCTCTGCGCCCGTTACAACGGCCATTAAGCTCGATATTCAAATTGGCGAAGATTTAGCTTACCGCGCGAATAATTTACCAAAGAAATCATCACAGCGCGGTATATCCCCTCGAAGCTCTGGCTTTGCACAAAATGGTTATTATGGCGACAGAGAGCTGACACGCCTCGCGGCGCGGATCGAGAACCGTTTTGCACATCAATTTGAGAAACGCGGGCTAACTTTATCGGATAACGCGCCGACTGTTTTGCGTATCACCCTCACCGACGCCAAACCTAACCGTCCGACCATGAAACAAATGAGCAAAGAACCGGGCCTGTCTTACCGTAGTTTCGGCAATGGCGGAGCGGCCCTCGAAGCTATGCTCGTCTCTGCAAGCGGCGAAGATCTCGGTGAATTTAGCTATAGTTGGTATGAAACCAATATTAACGATGGCTTTGTCGGTAACACATGGAGCGACGCCAATCGTTCCATCGAGCGCTTTGCCAAACACACTGCCAAGACACTCGCCCAATAAACCCTTACGGGATATTGATGTATTTATGCGTCTGGAGGCTAAGCCGCCACTTGGGATGCGTAAGACAATATTCAAGCGCTGCTTTTAACGAGGCGGCGTTTTTTGTGTCGCGAATTTCGGGGTTAAACTCCCCAAAGCTATGATCTTTAGGCTGCAATGAGAAACGTCCGAAATTCATTTCCGTGAAATCTTCGGGGTGATTTTCATACTGCGGGAACACTAGTTTCAACTCATGCCCTGACGTTTGGATAATGTCCGCGCCCGCCTTCGGACTAACACAAAGCCAGTCAATACCGTCGGGTGCAGCGACTGTTCCGTTAGATTCCACAGCGATTTTAAAACCCGCCTCATGCAGCGCCGCAATCAAAGGCGCGTCGAGTTGCAGGAGCGGTTCTCCGCCCGTGCAGACCACCCATTTATCACCAGACTTTACTGGCCAATGGGTGAGCAATTCATCTACCAACGCCTCAGCCGTTTTAAACTTCCCGCCGCCCGGGCCGTTTGTTCCGATAAAGTCCGTATCGCAAAACTTGCAAACCGCTTCCGCGCGTCCGCTCTCTAATCCGTTCCACAGGTTACAGCCTGCAAAGCGCATGAAGATCGCGGGTAATCCCGTCTGGCCGCCCTCGCCCTGTATCGTCAGGTAAATTTCTTTAACGCTATAAGTCATTGCGCTGCAAATTCTTCCCAGCCTTTGGCGCGCAGATCACAGGCGGGACATTCACCGCAGCCATAACCCCACGCTTGCCGCTGCCCGCGTACGCCTTGGTAGCACGTATGCGTATGTTCCAAAATAAGCTGCACGAGCGGCGCGCCGCCGATCTCTTCTGCCAGTTCCCACGCCCCTGCTTTAGACAGATGCATCAGCGGCGTTTCGAGCGTGAACGGCTTATCCATCCCAAGGCTTATGGCTTTCATTTGCGCGTCCAGCGTTTCAATGCGGCAATCAGGATAGCCCGAAAAATCCGCTTCGCACATACCGCCGACAAGCGTATGCAGCCCGCGCCGATACCCAAGGGCCGCTGCGAAATTCAAAAAAATCAAATTTCGCCCCGGCACGAATGTATTGGGCAATCCGTTCTCTGCCGCTTCAATTTCCACATCACGCGTCAGCGCCGTCTCGCTAATGCGGCCCAGCGCCGAGAGGTCAATTATATGATCAGGTCCGAGGCGTTTTGCCCAAGCAAGAAACTCGGCCTTAATGCGTTCCAACACCGTCTCGCGGCATTGCATTTCAATCGTGTGGCGCTGGCCGTAATCAAAGCCCACCGTTTCGACATAGTCAAACCGTGATAACGCCCACGCCAAACAGGTCGCCGAATCCTGTCCACCGGAAAACATCAACAAAGCTTTGGTCTGTGTACTCATCGCCGCGCCTATATCGCGAAAATCACGCGAAGGCCAGCCTCATGGCATTATTCTTGAATTCCTCTTCATATGAGCCTCAAATCAAAATCAAGATTTAAAAAACGTTACATCGCTTTGGCGTTAATCGCCGTTGATATTTTCGTCCTCCCTATTTTCGGAGTTGGCGCAGCCGCCCATGTGAAAGAGCAGCTCTCCTCCCTAGCGCCGCAACAAGTCGCGAATGTACGCCTAACACATAAGCCTGGGCGCTCACTCTACCTCGTGACCTCCAATGCTCCCTTCGTGATTTCCGCTAAGCACGCGAAAGGGGAAAACCGGGTCGCCGTGCAGCAAAGCGGTGTTTTATTCGGCATGCATATTGGCGCGGTCTCGCAAATGCCCGGCCCTGCCGATCATTGCGCTATTGCAGCTGCGCTTGATGAGACAATCATTTACCGCGCAGGCCAACAAACCATCGCCAAACGCGGCGGTACATTAGAGCAATCTGTCATCGTTATGATTACGCATGATCGCAATACCCTGCCTGAATTTACGTTTAAAATCGCAAGCGAGGCGGCCGGTATTATCACTGGGGCGGCGTGTAACCCTCCAGAAAACGGTAACGCCTAATCGGCCTCTGCGATGACGGCGAGGAATTGCTCTCCAAAGCGTTCAAACTTCACCGCGCCAACGCCAGAAACCTCTAGCATTTCATTTTTATGACTTGGCCGTCTGGCAGCCATATCAATGAGCGTCGCATCCGAAAAGACCACATAGGCAGGTTTCCCCAAAGCGCGCGAAAGTTCCATGCGTTTGGATTTAAGCGCGCCCAAAAGCATATTATCGCGATCAGACAGCGCGCTTTCTTTATTCAACTTGCTGCGGTTTTTATCAGGGCGCGTTTCGCGTGTATTGGTGCGGATTTGCTTGCACTCAAATGTCGCCCGCCCCGCCATGACGTCTCCGCCTTTATCGGTCACCGTGAGCGCGCCATAGCGAGCGATATCCATATCCAAATGCCCGCTCGCCAACGCTTGGCGAATAAGCGCCTGAAGATAAGGCGCGCCGATAGCTTTGGCCTTACCATAGCCCGCGAGTTTTTCATGGCCGAATTGGCGCACGCGTTCTGTATCGGCGCCGCGCGCGACGGCAATCACATGTGCCTGCCCGAAACGTGAACCTGTTTCGACAATGCTGTCCATAATGAAATTGAGCGGCTGCGTCGCGTCGATCATTTCAGGCGGATTTTCGCAGACGTCGCAATTCCCGCATGGCTCCGTCTTATCGCCAAAATAGGCGAGCATAACTTGGCGGCGACAGGTCGAGGCTTCGCAATAAGTTAGCAGCGCATCAAGACGTTTCATTTCGCGGATTTGATGATCGGAACTGCTGGCTTCTTGGGTGATGAATTGCCTGCGCATTCGCACATCATCCAGCCCGTAAAGCATGGCCGTCACCGCAGGCGCGCCGTCACGTCCCGCGCGGCCAATCTCTTGATAATAAGCTTCCATAGAGCCAGGCAAATTTGTGTGAAACACAAAGCGGATATCGGGCTTATCAATGCCCATCCCGAACGCAATCGTGGCGACGATCACAATGCCTTCCTCGGCCATGAAGCGTTCTTGCGTGTCAAACCTGACTTTGGGGTCGAGCCCCGCGTGATAGGGCATCGCCTTATAACCTTCGGCTTTCAAAACGCCTGCGAATTCTTCGGTATTCTTTCGCGACAGGCAATAGACAATTCCCGATTGCCCGCGCATGTCTTTCATAAACGAGAGGAGCTGCGTTTTACGGTGCGTTTTCGGCGCAATAGCCAGCGACAGATTAGGACGGTTAAAGCCGTGCACGATGATCTGCCCGCGTCCCGCGAATAAAACCTTAGCGATATCTTCGCGCGTGGCGGCATCTGCCGTCGCCGTGAAGGCCGCGATCCGCGCTTCGGGGAAGAGATTTTTCAAATCGGTAAGCTGTGCGTATTCAGGACGAAAGGATGGCCCCCATTTAGACACGCAATGCGCCTCGTCGATCACAAACATAACGGGCCCAAGCGCGCGCATGGCCGAGAGCATACGCGATGTCATCAGGCGTTCTGGCGAGAGATAGAGTATCTTGCTCTGCCCGCTGCTAACGCTGCGCCATTGATCGACATTCTCTTCGCGTGATTGCCCTGAATGGATACAGGCCGCGTTCACACCATTCGCCCGTAGCCCCGCAACCTGATTATCCATTAAGGCCACGAGGGGCGAGATCACCACCGTGAGGCCCTCCATGATAAGCGCAGGCACTTGGTAACAGAGCGACTTACCCGCCCCCGTCGGCATCACCGCGAGCAAGTTTTCCCCGCCGAGCAAGCCGTCAATAATACCTTTTTGACCCAAGCGATATTCGTCAAATCCGAAAACGGAACTGAGAACGGCTTCGGGCGTTTGCAGATTTGCGGCGTTATGCGGATCGCTATTCATGCCCTGTGGTGGCGGCGCCCGCAAAAAAATGCAAGGGCGCGCGGCGGCTTAAATGTGGGCGAAATGGCGCGGCGCACAGGCGGCCTAGTGGCTGGTAAAATATTGCGCGCTGTGGCATGACGCGGCAAAGTATAAAGAGGCCCCATGTCTAACGCGACTCCCAATCCTGACCGCTCGGCGGGCGCAGCCTATTCGGCGGCGATTGATAAAGACAAAGCGCACCGCGATAAGGCGCGTTCCCTGCGGCCCCTGCGTTACCTTTGGCCGTATGTAGCGCGCTACCCCGCATGGCTCATAGCCTTCTTGGTTTTCCTCTGCCTATCTGCGGCAGCGACATTGGTTTTGCCCGCCATATTGAAACTTATTTTTGATTGCGGGTTTGGCGGCGGAACAGGCGATCCGCAGTTCTGCGCGAACGCGGGAATGCTTGGATTTGATAGCGAAGGCCCTGTGAATTTAAACGGCTATTTTAAACTCGCTATGTTGTTCGCTGTCGTGTTTTCTATCTTTGGTTCTCTACGGTTTTACTTTATCACAACACTGGGGCAGCGCGTTATCGCCGATATCCGCAAGGCGGTTTACGACAAGCTCCTCACCCTTAGCCCCTCATTTTTCGAGCGCATCCGCACAGGCGAAGTTCTCTCGCGCCTGACAACGGATACGACTTTGATCGAAACGGTTTTAACAGGGTCAGTCTCGTTTGCCCTGAGGTCTATGACGACTATCATTGGCTCCATCATTTTGATGTTTGTCGTGAATTGGAAATTGGCATTATTGGTTTTGGGTATAGGCCCGATGATTATTGTGCCTGCCATTATTATCGGCAAGCGTATTCGACGTCTCTCGCGCGACGGGCAAGACCGATTGGCCGAATCCTCCGCCCGCGCTGGCGAAGCGCTTACCTCCATCCAAACCGTGCAAGCGTTCACCCGTGAAGACACAGAAAGCGATCTGTTCGGCAACACGATTGAGCGCACGTTTAGCACCCACAAAGCCCGCATCACGGCACAAACGGGCATGACCATGTTGATCTTTATGATCTCGCTGTGCTCTATCACGGGCATTTTGTGGTTCGGCGCAACGCTCGTGGAACGCGGCCTGATTTCAGGCGGTGATATTGCCGCCTTCATGGCCTATGCTTTTTTCGCGGTCTCAAGTGCAGGTGCGCTCACCGAAACATGGACCAACCTGCTCCGAGCGGCGGGGGCGTCTGACCGCCTTGTGCAAATTTTAGAAACGCAGAGCGATATCGCTGCGCCAGATACGCCAACAGTAAATATCAAAGGCCATGAAACAATTAGTTTTGATGACGTCAGTTTTTCTTACCCCACACGGCCCGAAGATACGGCGCTGCGCGCGATTAATTTTGACGTGAAGTCTGGCCAAACGGTTGCCCTCGTCGGCCCATCGGGGGCGGGGAAATCCACAGTCTTTCAGCTTCTATTGCGGTTTTACGATATCCAATCGGGAAAAATTACGCTGGGCAACACAAATATTTGCGATCTGGACCCGCAAGTTCTGCGGCAACAATTCGCCATCGTGCAGCAAAACACGCCGCTGTTTTCTGGCTCTGCCATGGAAAATATTCGCTATGGCCGCGCGGGCGCGAGTGATGCCGAGGTGGTCGCTGCCGCCAAAGCCGCCTACGCCCATGACTTTATTATGGCCCTGCCAATGGGGTATGAGACAGACCTCGGCGAACGGGCCGCGACCCTTTCAGGCGGACAGAGACAGCGCCTAACGATTGCCCGTGCGATTTTGCGCGACGCGCCAATCCTCCTGCTAGATGAAGCCACCAGCGCGCTTGATGCCGAGAGTGAACGAGCCGTGCAGTTGGCTTTTGAGGCCATGTCGCAAGACCGCACAACGCTGGTGATCGCGCACCGCCTCGCGACCGTGAAAAAAGCGGATTGGATCATCGTGTTTGACGAAGGTCAAATCGTCGGCCAAGGCACGCATGACAGCCTGATTAAAGACGGGGAATTATATGCCCGCCTCGCCGCTCTCCAATTTGACGCCGAGAGCTAAGCTATTTTCGGCGCGATCAACGCTTGCGTGGCGGCATAGGCGGCGTCTTCGGGCGCGTTAGTTAATGGCAAGGGGAGCGCTTTGTAAGGCGTTTTCCTCTCGCCTAATATCGCCGTGATGTGTTCATCATCACAGAGCGGAGCCACCAATATTACACCGTCCACAGGCGCACGCTGCAAGACCGTCTCCACCTCATTATCACTTCCCACGGGCTCAACGATAAGATGATAGCCTCTTTCTCGGCAAGCCCGCGTGATGCCATTTTGAATGCTTAGAACATCATTTGAATAGCCGCTATAGAGTAAGGCTATGAGATAAGTTTTCGATCCCGCAAGGCTACGCGCCGCCAAATTGGGGGAGTAGTTTAAAGACTTTGCGGCAAGTTTCACGCGCTCCCGTGTGGACTGCGCGACATTGGGCTCTTCGTTTAAAACTCGCGAGACGGTTTTGATAGAGACGCCCGCTTCGCGCGCAACATCATGAATGGTTTTCTTCATGACGCTATATGTAGAGGAAAGCTTATGTCATGACAACGCTTACCCAAAAGACGGGTAAAGGCATGCACTATCAAACGACAACGCGCTTAGAGGGAACTTTTAGCCAAGTATCATGGAAAGCAACATGACGAGGGCCGCCACAATAAATGCTTTTAATGTATCAAAAATAGACATGGGCGCAAAATACCTCTCTCTGCGCGATTATCAATAGAGCTATGTCATTTTTCAGGCGAATGTCGCATAAATTCACACATTTTGCATGAATGAACGCGAAAACTCGCCTGAATTAGAATTTTATTTCGCCCTAGAGACCGAGTTTCGCGCGTAATATTTCGTTCACGGCCTGCGGGTTGGCTTTGCCTTGGCTGGCTTTCATCACCTGGCCAACAAAGAAACCGAGGAGTTTCGGGCTGTCTTTGACTTTGGCGGCCTGATCGGGATTGGCGTCGATGACGGTTTGCACCATAGCTTCGATGGCACCTGTATCCGTGACCTGTTTCAAGCCTTCACGTTCGATAATCTCATCGGCTGTGCCGCCGCCTTCGAACATTTTCTCAAACACGTCTTTCGCGATTTTACCTGAGATGGTTTTATCCGCGATACGGTCAAGCAACCCACCGAGTGCGTCTGCGCTAACGGGGCTGTCTTCCAGCTCTACGCCTGCTTTATTGAGCGCGCCCGATAAATCGCCCATCACCCAGTTTGCCGCGATTTTACCGTCACGACCTTTGGCGACGGCTTCGTAGAAATCACCACGCGCTTTATCCGTCGTCAGGACACCCGCATCATAAGCGGGAATGCCGAACTCTTCCATAAAGCGAGCTTTGCGCGCATCGGGAAGCTCAGGCAGATCAGCTTTGATACCGTCAACAAACTCTTGCGTGAGCTGTAGCGGGAGCAAATCCGGATCGGGGAAATAACGGTAATCATGCGCGTCTTCTTTGGAGCGCATGGGGCGTGTTTCGCCTTTAACGCTATCGAACAGGCGCGTTTCTTGGTCGATTTCGCCGCCCCCTTCGATGATTTCGATATGACGGCGAGCTTCGTACATGATCGCTTGACGAATAAACCGTAGCGAGTTGACGTTTTTAATCTCGCAGCGCGTGCCGAGCTCTCCGCCAGGGCGGCGCACAGAGACGTTCACATCGGCACGAAGATTACCCTTCTCCATATCCCCGTCACAAGTTCCGAGCGCGCGCACAATACCGCGCAGCTTATCAACATAGGCAGACGCTTCATCGGCATTGCGCATATCGGGCTTGGACACGATTTCCATCAGGGCCACGCCACAACGATTTAAATCGACATAGGTTTCATCGGGCGAGAGATCATGAATAGATTTCCCCGCATCTTGTTCCAAATGCAGGCGCTCAATGCCGACCATAACGGTTTCGCCGTTTTCGGGTTCGATTTCAATCTCGCCTTCGCCGACAATCGGATGTTCGAACTGGCTGATTTGATACCCTTGCGGTAGATCCACATAGAAATAATTCTTACGATCAAAACGAGAGAACAGATTGATCTGCGCGTTCAGGCCAAGACCCGTGCGCACGGCTTGTTCCACGCAAAATTCATTGATGACGGGGAGCATTCCCGGCATGCCGGCATCCACGAGGGACACTTGCGTGTTCGGTTCGGAACCAAAGGCCGTAGCACTGCCCGAGAACAATTTAGACGTCGAGGCCACTTGCGCGTGAACCTCTAGGCCGATGATAATTTCCCAATCGCCTGTCTCGCCCTTGAGCCAGTCTTTTTTGTCGGCTACGCGTTCTGCTGTAAACATGTTATTTTCCTATTACTCTACCACAAAAATTTATACCGAAATCTGTGAACTCAAACTCTTCAATCCCATTACTCACATAATATTCAAATTCAAGATCAGTCCTGTCATCATGTTCACCTAATTGAATAGTTCTGTACGTAGAATCCACCACTCCAAAACGTATTAGCGAACGTATATCATGATCAGAATATGTGGCATTTTTCAAATTATGATAACTAAACTTCCCAAGTACTGTAATTGTATCTTTCCCACTTTCTCGCTCTTCCCACGGTCGTGCAGGTCTCGTAACAAATCTATTTTCATATAAATAACTTAAAAAAAGAGCCGTTGAACCAGTGAACAAATCGAGAGTTTTCACATAATTTTTGTCGATTTCTTCTTCTGCGGAGTTTACCGCAGATAAGAGTAAATTTTCCCACATTTCAATTATAATTGGGTCATCTTCAAGTGAAGCGGATTCTATTAACGGAATCGCTATTTTCGGCGCAACAACTCTAACATCAGTTATATCATTTTGATCCATTTTCTCTTGGACACTATTTGCTAAATCTATTGCATTTTTGATACGAAATGTTCGAATTTTATCTCCCCACAAAGCACCAACAGTATCTTCTATCGGCAACCCAAAAACTCTACTGAAAAACCCACCTGCCTTTTCAGCAAGGTCTATTCCTTTACCCGTAGTTTTTGCTATTTCTTGTTTGGCTTTTGCTTCTTCATCACTCACTGAACCGCTCCCTGAAAGATAAACCTTTCGGTTCGCGGCGTAACGGCTATTTGATCCCCCGGATCAAATATCACGTCACGTCCACCATTTCTCTGGTTTGGCGTTAAAGTCAGCAGCCTTCTCAATGGCGCTTGCGGCGGCGAAGACTGTGTCTTCGTCCAGTGCTTTGCCGATGATTTGAAGACCTAGCGGCAAGCCGTCTTTGTCGAGCGCGGCAGGGACAGAAATCCCCGGAAGGCCCGCGAGGTTGGCCGTGACGGTGAAGATGTCATTTAGATACATTGTCACTGGGTCAACGATTTCGCGGCCCACAGCAAATGGCGCAGACGGGCATGTCGGCGTAAGGAGGGCATCGCAGCTCTGCCATGCGTTTTTGAAATCTTCGGCAATGCGCGTACGCACTTTTTGCGCCTGTAGATAATAGGCATCGTAATAACCCGCCGAGAGAACGTAGGTCCCGATCATGATACGGCGCTGCACTTCGGGGCCGAAACCCGCCGCGCGTGTGCGTTCATATGTGTCGTTCAAATTTTCGCCGTCAACGCGCGCGCCGTAGCGCATACCGTCATAACGGGCGAGGTTAGATGAGGCTTCGGCAGGGGCGACGATGTAATAAGCAGGGAGCGCATATTTCGTATGCGGTAGAGATACAGGCACGATTTCTGCGCCCGCCTCTTTCATCCATTCAATGCCCTGATCCCAGAGCGATTGGATTTCTGCGGGCATACCGTCGATGGTGTATTCTTTGGGGATACCAATGCGCAGACCTTTGACCGAGCGCTCACAAGAGGTTTGCCAATCAGGCACGGGAATGTTGAGCGATGTGCTGTCCTTGGCATCATATCCCGCCATAGATTCGAGCAAGATCGCACTATCTTTGACAGTCTTGGCAATCGGGCCCGCTTGATCGAGGGAGCTAGCGAAGGCGACTGTGCCCCAACGCGAGCAACGTCCGTAGGTTGGCTTGATCCCGACTGTGCCTGTGAAACTCGCGGGTTGGCGGATGGAACCGCCTGTGTCGGTCGCCGTAGCGCCAAGGCACATATCAGCCGCAACCGCTGCGGCAGAACCGCCAGATGAACCGCCCGGCACAAGGTCTTCGCCTTTACGCCACGGATTAATCACGGGGCCGAAGCTAGAGGTCTCGTTCGAACTGCCCATCGCAAATTCATCGAGGTTAAGCTTACCGAGCATGACCATGCCGTCAGCTTTCATATTCGCCGTGACCGAGCTTTCATAGGTCGGGGCGAAGTCACCGAGGATTTGACTTGCGGCGGTTGTTTTCACGCCTTCGGTGCAAAACAAATCCTTCACGCCCAGCGGCGCGCCTTCGAGCTTGCCGACTGTGCCTGATGCGCGGCGCGCGTCAGAGGCCTTGGCTTGCTCACGGGCCAGATCATGCGTGTCAGTGATAAAGGCGTTCAGCCCCTTCCCGCCTTCGCAAGCCGCAATGTGTGCGTCGGTGAGTTCAACAGAGGAGAAATCCCCCGCCGCCATGCCGTCTAGCGCGGCAGACAATGTCAATTTCGTAAGATCAGTCATGGCCTACTCCACACTGCGCGGGACAACGAAGAAGCCGTCCTCGGATTTGGGGGCGTTTTTCAAAACGTCGTCGCGTTTGCCGCCGTCCGTCACGGCGTCTGCGCGCATGGGCGCGTCAATGGCAACGGCAGATGTCATCGGCTCTACGCCCTCAACGTCCACTTCACCGAGCTGCTCGATCCAGCCGAGAATGCCGTTAAGCTCATCGGCCAAACCCTGAAGGCGCGTGTCCTCGACATGCAGGCGCGAGAGGCGCGCTATTTTCTTTACGTCTGCGGCACTGACGCCGCCTTGTGTATCCGCCACGAGGCTCTCCTACTGTAATCTTTCCGCGAGTTAGCAGGGGCAGAGACGGGCCGCAAGCGGCGAACAATCAAAAACGCGTTTTCCGCGAATTTTACGCGCCTTTTGCCCAAGTTTAAGGCGGCTTAGCTTGCGAGCGCTTAAATTTGGCGCTAACGCCGTAAGCAGTTTAAGAATTACGTCTGAGGGCGCTCAATGGCCAAATTTGATAATGATGTCGTGTCGGAGTTCACGCCCCGCATGGGCAATGCCGTAACGCGTGCGCTTGGTAGCTTTGTTTTGTGGATGACAGGCTGGAAACTGACAGGGCAATTACCGCAAGAAAAAAAGGTTATTATTGTGGGCGCGCCGCATACCTCAAATTGGGACTTCATTATAGCAATGGCGGCGATGTTATCCGTGGGATTGCATTTTTCGTGGATGATGAAGGCCGAAGCTTTCAAGGGGCCATTCGGGTCACTATGGAAGAAAATGGGCGGCGTGCCGATTGAGCGTAATTCAAAAAATGATCTGACCACGCAAATGGCGGATTGGTTCAAAGAAAACGATAATGTCTGGCTCGGCCTAACGCCCGAAGGCACGCGCAGCAAAGTTGATAAGTTTAAAAAAGGCTACCTTCGCATTGCCTACGCCGCGCAAGTTCCTGTCTTTATTGTTGGGCTGGACGGCGGTAGAAAAGAGATCATCCTCGATAAGATCTGGGATCTAACTTATGATACAGATATCGATAACCGCAAAATCAAAGCCTATTATGACAAAACCTTTACTGGCGTTAAGCCTGAAAATGCGTAAGTCACAAATCTTTAAAGCAGCCCTGAAAGGGCCAGATGTCTAAATTTGAAAGTCCCCACGTCCCCGCCGCCACGCCGCGTATGGGCAATATTCTCACGCGTTTCATCGGACGGTGCTTGCTTCGCGCTATTGGCTGGAAGATTTCAGGGACTTTGCCTGATGTTAAGAAAACGATATTGATCGGATTTCCGCATACGTCCAATTGGGATTTTTATATCGCTATGGGTTTTATGCTCTCCCTCGGCGTGAAGTTTTCTTGGATGATGAAAAAGGAAGCTTTCTTCTGGCCGCTTGGCCCGCTCTGGAAAGTCATGGGCGGCATCCCCATTGACCGCAAAGCCAAAACCGACATCATCGAACAAGTCACAGACCGTATTCACGCCGCAGATAAAGTCCTGCTGGGGATCACGCCCGAAGGCACACGCACGAAAGTCGGAGATTACAAAAAGGGCTATTTACGGATTGCCTATGCCGCAGATATTCCAATCTTTATTGTCGGATTGAACGGTCCCGACAAGACCGTGGTACTGGATCGTATCTGGCCTGTTACAGGCGACGCGGATGTGGATAATGCCGCACTAAAAACTTATATCGATGATACATATATCGGCATTCGTCCTGAAAAGGCGTAAAGTGATCGGCGTATGAATTCGCCGACACATAGTCTTTTGGCGCTCGCGCTCCTCTCTAAACAGGGCGAGACAAAACGAAATTGGGCGGTGCTAATCGGCTCGCTCTTTCCTGATATCGTCATCTATATTTGGGCACCCTATCAGCGTTTTATCAAAGGCGAGAGCGGCGCGCGCATTTGGAATGAGCTTTATTTCGAAGCGCCCATGCAAGACCTCATTGCCGTTTTCAATTCCATTCCGATTTACGCAGCCATCGCAGTTTTAGGTTTTGCGGTGATGAAAAAAGCAGACGCGGAAGCCGAGACTACGCAATATGGACCGCTGCTCCTCTTCTTCGCCCTTGCCGCCCTCATTCATATGACGACCGACCTGCCCGTTCACGCCCATGATGCCTATCGCCATTTCTGGCCAATTTCCGATTGGCGGTTTTACTCCCCGCTGTCTTATTACGAAGCAGGCAAGCATTCGGCTTGGGTGAGCCTCTTTGAGACGGCCCTCGCGCTCTGCTCTATATTTATCCTCTGGCGGCGTTTTCCGAAAAAGTGGGTGCGCATTACGCTTGGTATTTTCGCCGCGATTTATATTGGCCTGAATATCATCCTGCGCCTTGTGCCGTTTCACTTTCCGATCTAAAGCCCGCGCATGGCAATAATCACACTTGATGACTTACGCGCGACATCAGGCGCGCTCCTCGGACTTGATCCAGGCACGAAAACATTGGGTCTCGCCGTAAGCGACCGCACGCGCTTGATCGCAACAGCGCTTGAAACCATCCGCCGCGAGAAATTCACGCCTGACGCCGCCAAGCTGCTCTCTATATATGACACCAACCAAGCCAGCGCCCTCATCGTCGGCTACCCGCTAAACATGGACGGTAGCCATGGCCCGCGTACGCAGTCGGTGCGAGATTTCTGCACCAATCTTTTGCGCATTCGCGATATCCCGATCTTCCTTTGGGATGAGCGCATGTCGACCATGGCCGTGACGCGCACCATGCTTGAGGCCGATATGAGCCGCAAGAAACGCGCGGAGAACGTAGACAAACTCGCCGCGAGCTTTATCCTGCAAGGCGTATTAGATCGCCTCCGCAGTTAACCCCCTTCAGGCTTCGACGCTTCGGTTAACATCAGATAATAGGCTTGGATCGCCTTCGCATGAGACGCCACGGAGGTTTGCTCATTAATGCCGTGAATACGGCCCATGTCTGCCAGTTCCATTTGGATCGGCGCAAAGCGGTAAACATTATCCGTGACAATCACAAAGTGACGCGAGTCCGTTGCCGCAGTTAACATATTCGGGGCCGTCACTGCGTCAGGGAAAACCTGCCGCACAATATTTTCAATCATCGCATAGGACCCCGTGCCGATCGGCGAGACGGGAGACGCCTCGCCCATAAACCCTTTTGCTTTTTCGATTTTAATCGCAGGATCATCCACGGCGCGCGTCACATGGGCGATCACGTCTTCAATACTATCGCGCGGGTGAAGGCGGAAATTAATATAGGCTTTGGCTTCGCGCGGCAGAGCATTTTCTTTAAACCCCGCGTCAATGATCGTCGGCGCAATCGTCGTGCCGAGGATCGCCCGCATCGCGTCATCATCCTTCATCGACTTTTTCACAAGCGGCCCAAAGAGCCACAAATTACGCATCGCCATTTTTTGAAAGAAGCTTTGCTCGGTTGATAATGTCTTAAGCAGCCCTGTAGAAATTGGGTCGAAATCTTGCTTGAACGGATTGGCTTCAATGCGGGCAATCGCCTTAGAAAGAGCGCCAATCGCCGTATAATTCGGCGGCGTAGACGAATGCCCGCCGCGCGCTTCGGATGTAAGCGTCAACGTCAAATAACCTTTCTCCGCTGCCGCTACAATCGCCACAGGTTTCGTACCGCCTCCCAAACCGTTGACCACCGCGCCGCCTTCGTCAAACACCGCCAAAGGCGAAACGCCTTGCGACCGAAGCAGCTCTGCCGCCGCCCGCGCGCCCGAACCTGACACTTCTTCATTGTGACCAAAAACAAAAATCAAAGTTCGCTCGGGCGTAAAGCCGCTTGCCGCCAAACGATCAGCGGCTTCGAGAATACCTATCAAAGACCCTTTATCATCCACCGCCCCGCGCCCAAAAATAACGCCTTGCTCAATCACGCCATCAAAAGGTGGATGTTGCCAGCCGCTATCGGGTTCCTCTGTGGCGGGAACAACATCTTGGTGCGCGAGAAATACAATCGGCGCCAGAGAGGCGTCGCTGCCCTGCCATGTGTGGAACGGCGTATATGTTTCCATCATTTGCGTTGACACTGCGCCGTGGAAATTTGGATAAGTCTCTTGTAGCCACGCTTGGAACTCCAGAAAAATCGGCCAATCTGTGTCTTCGCTATTTTGCGTCGTGACGGTTTTAAACTGAAGCGCCCGAGAGAGATTTTGCGCCGCCGCTTGCGGGTCAACTTCAATCAAACGTGCTGTTTCGCCTGTGGCTTGATCACTCCCGCCCACGGGCATGAGCGTGCGCACCAACGCGATTAAAAACAGCCCGACAATAAGCGCAACGACTGCGCCAATAATTTTCTTGATACTCATTATATCTCCGTCTGTTTTCTTTTTGCTTACATTAGTCAGCAATGCGCGCTTTACAAGTCGCATGCAGGCGCTTTATAGGATGCAAAATCTTGGAGACATTATGGCTGCGCCGCAGGACCATATCGGGGAATACCCGTTCGAGAAGGCCCACTGCCTTTCTATTTCTGATTTCCACCGTATGGATATTGAAGCGCTCTTGGCGCTTGGCGAACATTATATGGATTTAACCGTCCAGAAATCCGCGCGCCCGTCTATCCTGTCTGGCAAGACATTGGTGAATTTGTTTTTCGAAAACTCCACCCGCACGGAGAAATCCTTCGAAATCGCCGCCAAGCGTTTGGGCGCGGATGTCATCTCTATGAATGTAGGTTCCAGTAGCGTCAAAAAGGGCGAAACCCTGATGGACACGGCCACGACGCTCAACGCGATGAACCCTGATTTGCTCGTGATCCGTCACGGCGCATCAGGCGCGCCTGCGCTTCTCGCGCAAAAGGTATCTTGCGCCGTTATCAATGCAGGCGACGGCATGCATGAACACCCAACCCAAGCGCTACTCGATGCGCTCACCCTGCGCCGCGCCTTTGACGGAGAGATTGACGGGCTGCGCATCGCGATTTGCGGAGATATCCTCCACAGCCGCGTAGCGCGTTCCAACATTGAACTGCTCAATATGCTAGGCTGCGAAGTCCGCCTGATCGGCCCGCCGACGCTCTTGCCTGCCGATGCAGATCGCTGGGGCGTGGACGTGTTTCACGATATGAAAGACGGCCTTGCGGGCTGTGATGTTGTCATGATGCTCCGCCTGCAACTCGAGCGTATGAGCGGAGCCTTTGTGCCGTCCAAGCGCGAATATTTCCACTACTATGGTCTTGATAAAACTAAACTCGCCTACGCAAAACCCGGCGCATTCGTCATGCACCCCGGCCCAATGAACCGAGGCGTTGAAATCAGCTCAGGCGTTGCTGACGACCCCGAAGTCAGCCTCATTACCCAACAAGTCGAAACAGGCGTCGCCATGCGCATGGGCATTTTGCACGCCCTCTCTGAGGCGCAAGATCGCCGCCGAGCCCGAGATGGAGACAGCTCATGAGTGTCACCTCCATCATCAACGCGCGCATCATCGACCCCGCCAGCGGCTATGATGACGGCGGCGTGATCGTTATCGAAAACGGCCTCATCGCAGAAATAGGCGAAGACGTCACGGCGCGCGGCGACATCATTGACGCGCGCGGTATGATCTGCGCCCCTGGCCTGATCGACATGCGCGTCATGACAGGCGAACCTGGGAATGAGAGCAAAGAAACCCTCGCCACCGCAGGCAAGGCCGCTGCCGCAGGCGGCGTCACAACTTTTGTCGTCATGCCTGGCACCAAGCCCGTCATTGATGATGTGGCGCTTGTTGATTATCTCGCCCGCCGCGCGGAGCAAGCTTCGGATGTGAACATCTTGATCGCAGGCGCACTGACCAAAGATTTAGACGGCGAAACCCTCACCGAAATTGGCCTGATGAGCGATGCGGGCGCGGTGATGTTCTCTGGCGGTGACCACCCCATTGCCGACGCGCAGATCATGCGACGGCTTTTATCCTATGCCTCTATTTTCAACGCGCTCATCGCCAACCGCGCGATTGACCCGTCATTATCACAAGGCGCGAGCGCGCATGAGAGCGACCTCTCGGCCCGCCTCGGCCTCGCCAGCGCGCCTGCTATTGCGGAGCGCCTAATGGCCGAACGCGACGTGGCTCTAGCCGAACTGACGGGCGGACGATTGCTAGTTGATCTCATCAGCTCCCGCGACGCGCTTGATGTGATCCGCCGCGCCAAAGGCCGCGACCTCGAAATCGCCTGTTCCGTCTCGATCAACCATTTGTGTATGAATGAGCTGGACATTGGCGATTACCGAACCTTCGCCAAGCTTGATCCTCCCCTACGCGACGAGAGCGACCGCCAAGCCCTACTGACAGGCATCAACGACGGCACAATAGATGTCATCGTCTCCAATCACGATCCACATCCCGCAGGCGAAAAACGCCTCCCTTACTCAGAGGCCGCTGCGGGCGCCGTCGGCCTAGATATACTCCTAGCAGCGGGCCTGTCCCAAGTTGCGGATGGCGCGCTTGATCTCTCCGCTTTCCTCGCGGCCGTCACAATTAACCCCGCACAGCTCTTGGGCCTAGAAAGCGGACGTCTCTCTGTCGGCGCGCCCGCTGATATGATCTTGATTGATCCCAACGCTCCGTGGCGCTGCGAAGCGGAAAACCTCCATAGCCGCTCCAAGAATACACCGTTCGACGGACGCCGCATGACGGGCCGCTGTAAGCGCACCCTCGTCGGCGGCAAAACGGTTTATCAGGCCTAAGACCTCCTTCATGTTTGGCTTATATTTCTTTGGCACTTCATCGGGCGTTCCCACGCGTGACCGCAATGTTTCAGGCGCGGCTGTGAAATTGCCGAATTCCAAGTCTTGGATTTTGGTGGATTGCGGCGAAGGCACACAACATCAAATTCACAAATCGCCCCTGTCGGTCATGTCCCTCAAAGCGATTTGCATCACCCATGTTCACGGTGATCATTGCTACGGCCTGCCAGGATTAATCGCGAGCAACGGCATGTTGGGGCGCAAAGAGCCTTTGATTATTATCAGCCCGAAAGGCGTGGAAGACATGTATCTAGCCGTCAAAGCCGCCACTGATTTACACACGCCGTTTGAAGTGATTTTCATCGAAACGGAAACGATTGGCGCCTATGAGATTGACGGCGTGACCATAGAGGCCGCCCCGCTCTCGCACCGCGTGCCGTCTCACGCCTTTTCCTTCACGGCGACGTCAGAGAAACGCAGCTTACGCAAAAACGACCTATTAGACGCAGGCATCGAGTCAGGTCCTTTGTGGGGGCAGTTACAGCGCGGCGAAGATGTCACCTTAGCAGACGGGCGCGTTTTAAAATCCGCCGATTACACCGACATAGAAAAATCGCGTGCCTGTGTCATCGTGGCAGGCGACAATGACACGCCTAGTGCTTTGGCGGATATGGCAAAGGGCACCGATGTCCTTGTTCACGAGGCGACCTACACTGAAGATGTTCTGTTGAAAGTCGGCCCTGAACCGCAACACTCAAGTGCGAAACGCGTGGCTGAGTTTGCGCAAAAAGTAAAAATTCCGAACCTCATCCTCACCCATTTCAGCCCGCGTTTTCAAAGAGACGAAAACGCGCCGACGCACATCGGTCAGATTAAAACGGAAGCGGAGTGTTTCTACACAGGCCGCCTCGCTCTCGCTAATGACCATGATGAATTTGATCTCTTGGCGTCAGGCGAACTCGTCTTAAAGCCTAATCAGTAAAAATCTTCCGCATCAGGCACGCGTCCAAAAGCGATCTTCGCCCCCGCATAGCCTCCCGGAATATGCGCGCGCGGGCCGAGCGTTAGAACTGCCCCGCCGTGCTTTCGGTTGAACCCGTCCATCACATCCGAGAGACGATCCCATTTTTGATCGGACGCCTCCTCGAACAAATCAGGTGGACGCTGATCTGGCCGCGCAATATCGTGGAGCATGACATAGACATGCCGCAGACGTTTCGGGCGCACCTCGGCAAGGCCTTGGTTAAATAGACTGTGCATATGCGCCAGCAGCGCATGATCGCTGCGGCAGGCGGCAAAGCTCGCGTCGCCACGCCAGCGGCGTTTATCCTGCGTTTTAAACGAGACGCTCATCGCGCCCGCCGAATAGTTTTCGCGCCGCATTCGATTGCCCGCCTTCACCGTCAGCAGGCGCAGGCAATCCAGCGCATATTTCGGCTCTTTGAATTGCCCGCTGAGGACGCGGCTGTGGCCGAACATACGGCGCTTGGTTTCGGGCCGCACGATCTGTTCGCCGTGGAGTTGCGCCCAGAACCGTTCGCCCTCTATATTGCCCCAAATCGCTCGCGCTTGTTTACGCGAGGTATTCCAAAGGCCTTCGACAGTTGTGATGCCCGCCCGCGAGAGGCGCGCCGAGACGCCTTCCGATATGCCCGGCAAATCGGTGAGCGATAAATTCAAGAGCGGCCCTGGCAGGTCTTCGCGGCGCAGCACAGTAAAGCCATTGGGCTTCTCCATTTCGGCGGCGACCTTAGCGAGGAATTGATTAGGCGCGAGGCCGATAGAGGGCGTGATATAGCGCCCGACGTTTTCCAGCAGCCCCGCCTTCATGGCCATTGCGATCTCTTGGGCGCGCGCTTTCTCGCGGCCGATCAATTCGCATTCGACCTCATCCACGGACCACACTTTCTTAACGGGAAGATGCCGCTCGACCTCAGCGAGAATTTCATTATGCACCCGCACATACACATCAGGACGCGCCATGCGGATGACAATTTCAGGACAGAGCTCGCGCGCATCCCGCGCCCGCATCCCGCGTTTCACCCCCGCAGCCTTGGCCATATAGCAGCGCGTAATTAGCGCCGAGTAATCCGAATTCAACGCCGTAATCCCAACAGGGCGATCCCGAATAGACGGATCAAGCTGCTTATCGACATTGGCAAAAAACGCATCAAAATCGATGTAAAGCGTTGATAAAGACGACCCCATATGTCAAACCTGTTAATAGAACAAAATAAGAACATAAAGAATGAATAACGAAGAGTCAGCCCCATGCATGGGATTTGCCTGTGAATAAATGAGTGACGTACATGAAGAGAGGCTGTTAAGCAGAATTATGACCAAACCAAATCCGAAATTACACTACACACTCTTTGCCGGCATCATGGTTCAAACAGTGATTAAAGTTTTATATTCCATATCTTTTTTTTCAATGAGCAAATCAATAACGGAAAATCCTCACGCACATGAATCCTCTAATGGTTTCTGGGGCATGCAATGGGCTGGCACAGATATGACATTAGGAACACTCATGGCGTTAGGGATTGCGATGGTGTCCATAAAAGAAAAATCGAGCACTCCGTCAAAACCAATGTCATTTATAACGCAGCTATTGGCTTGGGCGAATATAATTTTCGTTATTTTTGTTGTGGCTTCTATTTTTAATATGCTTTCAAAAAGCTATTAAACAATCACCCCATTCTCTTTGACACGCCCCACCAATTTCGGCACGGTTAGCCCATGAACACCACCTTTATCATTGCAGCGCTTTTGGGCGGATATATTCTTGGGTCTATTCCCTTTGGGCTTTTGATTGCGCGGGCCACGGGGCAAGGCGATATTCGCCAGATTGGATCGGGGAATATTGGCGCTACGAATGTGCTTCGGACGGGGCGTAAAGATTTGGCGTTTATCACGCTGTTATTGGATGCAGGCAAAGCCGGCGTTGCGGCGCTTATCACGCTACATTTCATTAGCGCGCCTTACCACCTTATCGCAGGCGCGGCGGCGTTGATCGGACATTGCTTCCCTGTGTGGCTCGGGTTTAAAGGCGGCAAAGGCGTGGCGACATTTTTTGGCGTTTTGTTCGCCGTGCATTGGCCATTGGGTCTGGCGGCGGGGGCGATCTGGCTACTGACGGCGTTCACCACCCGTATGTCATCGCTGGGCGCGTTAATCGCCGCCTTGGCTGTGCCGTTTATTGCCTATGGCATGGGGTATAACAATATTGCGGTTATGACGGCGATATTGGCCGTGGTGATCTATGTGCGGCACCGCGAAAACATTGGCCGTATCCTCAGCGGGACAGAATCCAAAATCGGCAAAAAGGCAGCATGACGCCTCACGCTATAACCCCGCCCGAGCTTGATTATCGCGAGCTTGATTATAAGGAGCGCCGAGATTGGCTGCGCCTAACACGGACGGCCACCGTTGGCCCCGTTGCGTTTCGCGATTTACTGCGGCGTTACAAAACGGCGGGCGCGGCGCTAGAGGCCCTGCCCACTCTTACTCGCCGCAAAGCTGTGTCCATTCCGCCGCTAGAAGCCGTCGAGGCAGAGATGGAACAGAGCGACGCGCTCGGCGTAAAATTGATCGCGGCCTGTGAACCTGATTATCCCGTCTACCTCAAGGCGGTTGATCCGTGCCCGCCTGTCATTAGTATTTGGGGCCGTACGGATATTTTGCATCGGCCCTGCGTGGCAGTCATAGGCTCGCGCAATGCCTCCGCCATCGGCCAGAGGTTTGCCAGACAAATCGCAGCTGAACTCGGCGATAGCGGCTTTACCATCATATCGGGCCTTGCGCGCGGCATAGACGCCAGCGCCCATAGCGGCGCCCTTGAGACGGGAACAGCAGGCGTTCTCGGCGGCGGCGTAGATCATGTTTACCCACGTCAGAACGCAGAACTGTTTGACGAAATGCGGGAACGCGGCGCGCTCATTTCCGAAAGCCCGCTCGGCTACCGCGCCACCGCCCGTGACTTTCCGCGCCGCAACCGCATTATATCCGGCCTGTCCAAAGGCGTTGTCGTTATTGAGGCCGCTGAACGCTCCGGAACGCTCATCACCGCGCGCTACGCCTTAGAGCAAAACCGAGACGTCATGGCTGCGCCCGGATCTCCGCTCGATCCCCGCACCAAAGGCTGCAACCGATTAATCCGTCAAGGCGCAGCGCTGATTGAAAACACGCAGGACATTATAGATGTGCTCGAGAGCTCCCGCGATCCCGAGCCGCAATTCAGCCTGTTAGAACCAAGTAACAGTTTTGACGGCGCGCCGATGGATTGGAGCGCCAGTGATAAAGAGATTGAAAAAGCGCGCAACGCCTTGCTCTCGCTCCTCTCACCCACGCCAACCTCTCGCGACGAACTCGTGCGCTTGTCGGGCTTTCCCGTGCCTGTCGCCTGTGCCGCGCTGCTGGAAATGGAACTAGGCGGAGAGCTGCTCTCGGAGCCCAATGGCCGCGTCAGTTTGAATGTATTTTAACCTCTGGGCGCTATGGCCAAATCCAACGCCCCTGCATGTGCGCTGTTGACAATCCTTTGGCCTTCGCCCATGTGGGCAAAAAATTACAGGCTCGCCTCCGCCTCTTTTGACGTTGGCCCCGCTTTAAGAGACATCCGAATATGAATCTGGTTATTGTAGAATCTCCCGCTAAAGCCAAAACAATCGAAAAATATCTTGGTAAAGATTACAAAGTCTTAGCCAGTTTCGGTCACGTCCGTGATCTGCCGTCCAAGAATGGATCGGTTGATCCTGACGAAGATTTTGCGATGGTTTGGGACGTCGATACAAAGTCTAAAGCGCGCATTCGCGATATCAAAGCGGCCCTTAAAGAGTCCGACAAACTCATTCTCGCGACC
Organism: Maricaulaceae bacterium; assembly: GCA_049607665.1. Taxonomy (GTDB): domain Bacteria; phylum Pseudomonadota; class Alphaproteobacteria; order Caulobacterales; family Maricaulaceae; genus Fretibacter. The sequence continues at coordinate 15,328 of JBMYWT010000011.1, read as the reverse complement.
GACCCGGATAGAGAAGGCGAAGCGATTTCTTGGCACTTGCTTGAAGTTTTATCGAAAACAAAAACAACGCTGAAAGGCAAAGCCATTGAACGCGTTGTCTTTAACGCCATTACGAAAAAATCCGTCACCGAAGCCATCGCCAATCCGCGCCAGCTCGATATGGAATTGGTCGAAGCTTATCTCGCGCGCCGTGCGCTTGATTATCTTGTTGGCTTTACGCTCTCGCCTGTTTTGTGGCGCAAGCTTCCCGGCGCGCGCTCTGCGGGCCGTGTGCAATCTGTATCTCTACGCCTGATTTGCGAACGCGAAACCGAGATTGAAAATTTCAATCCGCAAGAGTTTTGGACGATTGACACACTCATCGATACAAAACGCGGCAAGGCTTTCCCAGCTAAGCTCGTCTCGCTTGATGGCAAAAAGCTCGATAAATTCAGCCTCAATAACGAAGGCCTCGCGACCGCCGCTAAGACCAAAGTGGAAAGCGCTGATCTGTCGGTTCTCTCTGTTGAGGCCAAGCCCGTACAGCGCAAACCGTCGGCCCCGTTCACCACATCGACCATGCAGCAAGAAGCCAGCCGCAAGCTCGGTTTCTCGGCGACCCGCACCATGCAAACGGCGCAGCGCCTTTACGAAGGCATTGACATTGGCGGCGAGACCGTCGGCTTGATTACCTATATGCGGACGGACGGCGTCTCTATGGTCGGCGAAGCTATTGCCGACGCCCGCGCAACGATCACATCCGATATGGGCGCGGCGTATCTGCCCAAGGAACCACGTATTTATAAGTCCAAAGCCAAGAACGCGCAGGAGGCTCACGAAGCCATCCGCCCAACAAGCTTTGCCCGTCACCCTGATAAAGTCTCGCTCTCTGGCGATCAGAAAAAACTTTATGAGTTGATCTGGAAACGCGCGCTATCCTCGCAAATGGAAAACGCCCGCCTTGAACGCACGACAATTGAAATTGGCGATACGGCCGGCACTGTTGGTCTTCGCACCACAGGGTCTATCATTCGCTTTGACGGCTTTTTGAAACTCTATGAAGAGACAAAACCCGAGAGCGAAGACGATGAAGATAATGCGACATTGCCGCCCGTTGAAACAGGCGACGACGCGAAATCGGGCGAGGTAAATTCCGTCCAGCATTTCACGCAACCACCGCCGCGTTATTCCGAAGCCAGCCTGGTCAAGCGCATGGAAGAGCTCGGCATTGGCCGTCCGTCGACTTACGCATCCATCCTTCGCGTGCTGCAAGACCGTGGTTATGTGGAGCTGGACAAGCGCCGCTTTACGCCCGCAGATAAAGGCCGCCTCGTGACGGCCTTCCTCGAAAACTTTTTCTCGCGCTATGTGCAATATGATTACACAGCTGACCTAGAAGAACGCCTTGATAAAGTCTCGGCAGGAGAGCTTGGTTGGAAGAAATTGCTGCGTGATTTCTGGACGCAATTTGCGGCAACCGTTGACGAAACCAAAGATTTGCGCGTGACGCATGTCTTGGACGCGCTGAACATCGCGCTCAAACCGCTGATCTTCCCTGACAAAGAAGACGGAAGCGATCCGCGTAAATGTACAAGCTGCGATGACGGCGAATGGAGCTTAAAGCTCGGTAAATTCGGCGCTTTTATCGGCTGCTCTAACTATCCTGAATGTAAATACACACATCCGTTCGGCGATCCCGACAAAGCGGGCGCTGGCAATGAAGATACTGTCCTCGGCAAGCACCCAGAGACGGACGAAGATGTCTGGCTGAAAACGGGACGCTTCGGCCCTTACGTGCAACTCGGCGCGGAAGCCAAACCGAAACGCACCTCCCTGCCGAAAAACTGGGACTTTAACGCGATGGATTTGGAAAAGGGCCTCAAGCTCCTCTCTCTCCCGCGCGACATTGGCGAACACCCTGAAGAGGGCGGCATGATTACTGGCGCGCTCGGACGTTACGGCCCTTATATCCTGCACAACGGCACTTATGCCAACCTGCCGACAGCGGACGAAATGTTCGAAGTTGGCCTAAACCGCGCTGTTGTTCTGATCGCAGAAAAACGCGCCAACCCCGGACGTGGCCGCACCGCTGCCAAGTCCCTTAAAGATTTGGGTGTTCATCCGGACACCGAAAAACCGATCAAGATCATGGATGGCCGCTATGGCCCTTACGTAAAATATGAAAAGATCAATGCGACGATCCCAAGTGGAACGAAGCCCGAAGAGGTGACCATGGAAATGGCCCTCGAATACATTGCTGCCAAAGAAGCCAAGGGGACGAAAAAGAAAAAAGCCCCGGCGAAGAAAAAACCGGCAGCTAAAAAGAAACCAGCGGCGAAGAAAAAACCCGCCGCCAAGAAAAAGCCCGCAGCCAAAAAGAAACCTGCGGCCACAAAGAAAGCTGATGAATAAATCACACACTAAGGAGCATCATGACCAATAAAGATGATGCCAAAGCTACGATAGCTCCCTCTCCGATAGAGGACCAAAATGCCCGCGAAATGATCATGGAGGTCATTCGCGCGCGACCCGATAAATTAACCCGCAAAGATATTGCCCGCGCCCTTGGGATTAAGGGCGATGACCGACGAGAACTCCGCAGCCTGCTGCGTGATATGGTCAATGAAAGCGTGCTGACGCTGTCCAAAGAAAAAACATACCGTGAGGTTGGGCAATTGCCGGGCGTAATGGTTATTCGCGCCGTCAAGATTGACAGTGACGGAGATTTGCTGGGCGAGCCTGATAGCTGGCGGGGTGATACGCCTGCGCCGACCGTGATCATTCGCGAAGGCCCGATTTCGAAAAAATCCAAAGGCCATAATAGCGGCGCGGTTGGCGTGGGAGACCGCGCATTGTGCCGTATCAAACAGAACGAAAATGAAATCGTCGCGCAAGTGATGAAACGCCTTGGGCGTGGCCAAGCCAAACATATGGGCATGTTATATCTCGGCGCGCGTGGTTGGCGGATTAAACCCGTCGACAAACGCGCCCGTGACGAGCTGCGTGTGCCGCGTATCCCTGAGGATATCAAAGGCCAAGACGGCAGTTGGATTGTGTTCTACCGCCAGAGCGGCGGCAAGCAGAACAAGCGCGATAAATATGGCCGCAGTGCCGAAATCATTGAAGTCCTTGGCTCTGCTGATGATCCGAAATCGGCCTCGCTTATTTCCCTGCGCGCGCATGAAATCCCAATCGGGTTTTCAGATGAAGTGATTGCAGAGGCCAAAGCGCTGACGCTCCCTGAGCTGTCCGAATATCGCGCCGATCTGCGTGACATTCCGCTGCTGACGATTGATCCCGTTGACGCCAAAGATTTTGACGACGCGATATTTGCTATGCCCGATGAGGACGACGCCAATAAAGGCGGTTGGGTGACCTGGGTTGCGATTGCGGATGTTGCTGCGTTTGTGAAACCCGGCGGCGCGCTTGACCGTGAAGCCGAGAAGAAAGGTAATTCTGTTTACCTGCCTGACCGCGTTGAGCCGATGCTGCCAGAGGAACTCTCGGCGGATCTATGTTCACTGCGTCCGCATGAAGATCGCGCCTGTATGGCCGTTCGGATGCGCTTTGATAAGCATGGCCAAAAGGTCGATCATCACTTCACGCGTGGCCTGATGAAATCTCACGCACGCCTGACCTATGCACAGGCCCAAGAAGGCTTTATGGGCGAGCCCGGCGAAGCGGCGAAACCCGTGCAACCGATTTTGGAAGATATCTATAAGGCGTATAAATGCATGTTGGTTGCGCGCAAGAAACGCGCGCCACTCGCGATTGAACTGCCCGAGCGGCGCGTTCATATCGGCGAAGACGGACGTGTGAAAGCCGTGACCGTCAAGGAACGCTTTGACGCGCATAAACTCATCGAAGAGTTCATGGTGCAAGCCAATGTCGCCGCCGCAGAGGCGCTTGATAAGGAAGGCTTCACGACGCTCGCGCGTGTCCACGAACCACCTGCACGCGAACGTCTGCAAGGCCTGTCAGAATTCTTGCCGACGCTGGGCATGAAATGGAGCCTTGGCGAAAAAGCCAGCACAGCGCGCTTTAATGTCTTGCTTGAGGCGGGAGCGAAAGACGACATGACCGAAACCGTCAGCATGGCGGTTTTGCGTAGTCAAAGCCAAGCGTTCTACGGCCCTGAGATTGGCGGGCATTTTGGATTGAACCTGACGCATTACGCGCACTTCACCTCGCCCATTCGCCGCTACGCCGATTTAGTTGTCCACCGCGCACTGATTAAAACCTTTCATCTGGGTGAGGACGGAACGACTGAACGCGAAGCTACGCGCCTAAAGGAAATCGGCGAGCATATCTCCGGCACCGAACGCCGCGCTATGGCGGCTGAACGTGATGCCAAAGATCGTTATATCGCGGACTACCTCGAAGACCTTATCGGCGCAGAATTTGGCGCGCGGATTTCGGGCGTGACGAATATCGGCTTGTTCCTGACGTTGGATGAAACTGGCGCAGATGGTCTGATCCCAATCCGTACGCTGGGCGCTGAGCGTTTTCATTTTGATGAAAAGGCCAAGAAACTGATCGGCGAACAGACTGGCACAACGCACCGCTTTGGCCGCAAAGTCATCGTCCGCTTGAAAGAAGCCACACCTGTTACAGGCGGCTTGATTTTTGAAATGGTCAGCGAAGGCGAAGAAGGCAAACCGCCAAAGCGTAATCCGCGTAAGAATAATTATGCCAAACGTCCGCAAAGGCGCAGACGCCGCCCATGAGCAAACTCTTCAAACGCGCGCCGCTGAGCGATAAAGAAAAAGCGATGCGCGAGGCTTTGCCTCGTGCGGCGCGTCCCAAAAAGGCGGCGACAATTATCCTCTGGCACGGCCCGCGTGATAATCCGCGCATCTTGATGGGGCAGCGCGCAAAGAAACATGATTTCATGCCGTCGGTCTATGTGTTCCCCGGCGGGCGTGTGGACCGTGGTGATAGTTATGCGAGCTATGAGGGCAGCCTAAGCCCGCGTACAGATCGTATCTTATCCGCCGCATATGCGCCCCGCCAAGCACGGGCGATTGTCCTGACGGCGATACGCGAAACCTATGAGGAGACGGGCCTGATGATCGGGCGCGAGGCGCCGCAGCTTCGCAATCCCAAACATGAAAGCTGGCAGGCGTTTTATGACGCGGGCGTCTCCGCCGATCTTTCAGGCATTGAAGTCATTGGCCGCGCCGTCACGCCCCCTCGCCGTCATAAACGCTTTGATACGTGGTTCTTTGAAAAGCGCGTCAGCGAGGACATTATAGGCGCCGCGAGCGACAGTATGGAACTGGAGGATGTCCGCTGGATGACCTTCGCTGAGATCGCGGAGTGTCCGCTGCATACGGCGACAAACTCTATGCTCGATGTAATGAAAGATCATTTGGCGCGCGATAAGGCGGCCCCAGAGATTCTCTATATGCGTAATGAACGGCGCGGCTATGTGGTCGGCAGCTTCCCGCCCACAGATAAAATATAAGACTGAGGCGCTTTGATGGTATTCTTCACCTTTAGGGACTGAAAGAACCTCAAAATAGCGTTGACAGGGCCGCCTACGGCGCTATACGACGCCAACTGAATTACTAATATGAGGGCGTGAGCCATGGCGAAGCCAACAACAATTAAAATCCGCTTAAACTCAACTGCGGGCACAGGTTACTTTTACGTGACTAAGAAAAACGCACGTACAATGACAGAGAAAATGGTCAAAAAGAAATATGACCCAGTTGTGCGTAAACACGTTGATTTCAAAGAAGGCAAAATTAAGTAAGCAACCCTTACTTAATTGTCTAAGCACAAGCCGCTAAGGATAACCCTTACGCGGCTTTTTGCGTTTCTGATCCGCAGACTTGGTTACGACCGCCCATTTTCGCGCGGTAGAGTGCAGCATCCGCGCGCTTGAAAACGTCCTTTAGGCTATCCCCCACCTGTGCCTGCGATACGCCTGCACTGGTCGTGATTTGCAACGCTTCGCCGTCCACATAAATAGGCGTCCCCGCAATGAGGGCGCGAATCCTGTCAGCGGCATGTACCGCTTCTGATTCGATAGTATTGGGCATAGCAATCATAAACTCTTCGCCGCCATAACGGCTAACGACATCAACCGCCCGCATATTCGTTGAGAGCCGCGCGGAGACTTCTTTCAAAATATAGTCGCCCATATCGTGGCCCAGAATGTCATTCACCCGTTTAAAGTTATCAATATCAAAAACGATCAAAGATACAGGCGTGTTCTTTTCCTTAAGCTCTGAGAGGAGCGGGTCGAAACTACGGTCGAAATAACGTCGATTACCAAGTCCCGTCAGAGGATCAGACACAACCATTTCAAGATTTTCATTAAAATTATCGCGCAGATTATCGGCGTAAAATTTACGGCGAAGTTGTGTACTAGCACGCGCGCGTAATTCTTGCTTCACGATGGGACGCATCAACGTATCATTCACGCCAATATCATAGGCGCGGATAAGTCGATCTTGGTTCTCCGCATCATCGACAACGATAATCGGCAACTCCCGGCTTTGGGAATTAAATCGAATCGACGCGCAAATGCGAAGGCCGTCAAACCCATCAGAAATCAAACTGACGATTGCCAAATCATAGGCCGACGCAGATTGCACCGCCGCAGTTGGATCCGTTTCAATCACGACTTCATGTGTTTCGCGTAGCGGCGCGGCGATTTTTTCGGCGCGCGCCGGATGATCCTCAATGATGAGGATGCGTCCGGTTTTATTCTCTAGCCCCTCTAGCATAGGCCGAGAATTACTCACGGAATGTCCGGTGTGGCTTAGGAGTTGATCTGTTACCATTTTCAGGCGCAGGAGTGATTTCACCCGCGCCATCAGGTTAAAGTCATTAATCGGCTTAGTGATAAAATCATCTGCGCCGGCCTCAAGCCCGCGAATACGGTCTTTGGTTTCCTCAAGCGCGGTCACCATAACCACAGGCACATGCCATGTATTGGGATTGCCCTTGATCGCGGCGCAAGCATCAAAGCCGTTCATGCCCGGCATCATGGCGTCCATCAAAATAAGGTCGAGTTTTTCTTTATCAGCAATCTCTAGCGCTTCTTCGCCGCTTTCTGCCAAGATAACGTCATAATACTCAGCCGCGAGTTTGACTTGCAAAAGATTACGATTGGGCGCGAGGTCGTCTACAACCAATATACGTGCGCTCATATTTCTCTCCCCGCGTCTTAAGCGGCGTCCGCAAACTTACGAACCGTTGAGAGGAACTTTGCCACTGTGATGGGTTTAGAAATATAAGCCTCACAGCCCCCGTCACGAATGCGTTTTTCATCGCCTTTCATGGCAAATGCCGTCACAGCCACAATCGGAATACCAGAGAGGCTATCATCATCTTTGATCCACTTGGTCACCTCAAGACCCGATACTTCGGGGAGCTGAATATCCATCAGGATCAAATCTGGTTTAAATTTACGCGCCATAGAGATGGCCTTAAGACCTTCGCGTGTTTGCTTGGTTTCATAACCATGTGCCACGAGCAAATCCGTGAACAATTTCATGTTCAATTCATTATCTTCAACGATGAGCACTTTTTTGGGCATGATTTGCAACATTTACACATTCACTCTCGGTCAGATCCTAATTTGATTGGATCTTTCATTTATTATCCACATCCTTACACGCATATTATTAATCAACCGTTTGGGCCGCGTTAGGATTTCGTTTACAGAACATACTATGAACATTATAAAGAAGCGTTAAACGCCATTTCGGCCCATTAGGCAGCAATATAAGGAGGACATGGCAATTTTATGACGCATGATGCCCCGATATATTGCCGCGACTGCGCCTCTGAGACACGCACAAGCCCTATTTGCGGGGCCTGCGGTAGCCGCCGTCTGCTTGCGCATCCCGATTTAGGCGCGCTCTCAATTGCCCATGTGGATTGCGACGCTTTCTTTTGCGCCATTGAAAAACGTGATGATCCCTCCCTCGCGGACAAGCCCGTCATTGTTGGCGGCGGGCGGCGCGGCGTGGTCGCTGCGGCTTGTTATCATGCCCGTATGTATGGCGTGCATTCGGCCATGCCTATGTTCAAAGCCCTGAAAGCCTGCCCGAATGCCGTCGTTGTTCGCGGGAGCATGAACAAATATGTCAGCGAAGGTTTAAAGATACGCGAGATCATGCGCGGCCTGACGCCCCTTGTCGAACCGCTCTCGATTGATGAAGCCTTCTTGGACCTATCAGGCACAGAGCGCCTGCATGGCTGCGCCCCCGTGCAGAGCCTTATTCAGCTTCAAAAGCGTATCTTTGATGAGGTCGGCGTTACGGTATCCGTGGGTTTAAGTTATAATAAGTTCCTCGCCAAAACAGCGTCCGATTTGGATAAGCCCAATGGCTTTGCGGTTTTAGGCCAGAGCGACGCCCTTGATTTCCTCGCAGACAAGCCCGTTGGCTTTATTTACGGTATTGGCCCCGCTTTTGCTAAAAAACTGGGGCAGCACGGCATTCGCACAATCGCAGATGTGCGCAAGGTCGGTGATAAAACCATGGCGAAGAAATTTGGCGATCTTGGATTACATCTCTCGCGCCTATCACGGGCCGAAGATCGCCGCCGCGTAAACCCAACAAGTAAACGTAAAAGCGTGTCTGCCGAGACAACATTTCATACAGATATTTCCGACATTGAAACGCTTAAAGATCGGCTTTGGCTGATTTGCCAAAAATCATCAGATCGCGCCAAAGCCAAAGACATAGCGGGACGTGTGGTGACCTTAAAACTTAAGACCAAAAACTTTCAAACCCTAACGCGGCGGCGCACCCTCGCCCAGCCGATTCAGCTCGCGGATGTGATGTTTAAAACCTTGGAACCCCTCCTAGAGGCCGAAGCCAATGGGCGCTCTTTCCGCCTTATCGGAGCGGGCCTCTCTAGCCTCTCTGCGCCTTTGGGCGATGCGGGCGATTTGCTCGATCCGCAAGCCATTCGGCGCGGCATCGCCGAACGCGCCAGTGATACGGCGCGCGAGAAATTTGGCAAAGATGCGATCATGACAGGCCGTGCCCTGCGCGCCAAAGGATTACGCACCGCGCCGCCGAAAAATAAAGGCTAAACGCGGCCACCTAGAATAACGCTTAAACCGCGCCAGCCACACCTCGGCTACGCTCAAAACGGGCCGCTAGGAACACTAATAATGTATAAGCAAAAAGCGCGCTAATGGCGAACTCCGCATTTGACGTGGGCGCAGGGGCGAAATTGGAATAGATCTGCAAAGCTCCCAATACAGCCAAAAATATACCGGCCCAAATTTTAGCTTTGGGCGATTGCGCTTTCGTTTTTGATATAAAATAGAGCATCGCGCCAAGACCAAAAACAAGCTCCAGTGGTAGGCTAACCATAAGATTACGCCACAGCCCCAGACCATACTTTTCCGACCCAGGCCAAAGCGTTAAATCAGGAATATGAACAAGCCAATCCGTGGCCCAATGGCTAAGAACAAGGGCTGCAAAAATCACAGCGCCCTTTGTGTTTTTTCGTCCTGTCATTGCCCAAAACAAAGCCGCGCCAAGACCCGCCCAAAAGACGCTAAACAAAAGTGAATGAGAATAAGGCATGAAGTGCAAATCAAGCGCGCTAGCTTCGGTAAAGCCGGGGATAATGCGCATGTCCTCAATGCCCAAAAGCACTAAAGTACAATAGACAAAATCTAGTAATTGTACGGCGATGAACGCCTGCCAAAGCTTGATAGATGGCGAGGCTCCTGCGCCTAATGCCGCCGGGCCGTAATGACCTATAAACATTGCGCCTCCTTAAAGCTGGGCCAGCTGCGCGAATTCCATATAAATGGCTTCATCCGTACGCGAGCCTGCGTCGCGCCATGTCGTTGCCGTTTGTGAATTCAGCCAACGTCCATCCGGCCCAACAACGAATATGGTCGGTGTCCCTTCGATTGTCAGCACGCCAAAATCTTGAGCGATATCAAGATTGCGGTCTTTCTTACCCGCATCGACATAAACAACTTCGTAGTTCGGCTCGAGCAAGGTTTGAAAATGCGGCTGCGCGAAACGGCCAGCGAGAATACGGCTATCATGGCACCAATTTGCGCCCATAACGATGATAGTTTTCTTCCCCAAAGACCGCGCTTTACTAAGCGCCGCTAGCACATCCGCGCGTGCATTACGGCTGGCGTCATAGGCTTTTAATTCGGGGGGATGAGGGTCACCAAGATCATGGTGAGGGTCGCCACCGGCATATATTTTTGCCGATTGCGGCGGCGGCGCCATCATATTCGGATAGGGCGGTAGATCATAAGGTGGCAAGGCATATGGCATAACTCCCCCCGCATTTGGAAGCTGATTCGACACGTGCGGCATGGGTGCATAAGCTTGACCGTAGGCACGCGTTGACAAATATTGCGGCTCTATTGTAGCGCGCTTTGGCGCTTTCGAACAACACGATAGTCCTAAAACACCAACCAAGCTTAACGGCAAAATATATCGCACAACATGTCTCCCTAATGATTTAGGCGTAACATAATCTATGAGTGGAATAAATTGAAATTACTCCGCTGTAAGGCTCAAATCTGAAATTGTAATACGTGTATCTTGAACGATCGCTTTCCCCATCACCTTTAGTCGAATACGTACTTTGGTGGAGGCATTATAAAAATGTCCGTTCGGCGCTTTGGCACAAGACGTTTCAAACGCCATTTCTTTCATTTTTGCTACGACTTTAACCGTCGTAGGTTTGGACAACCAAATACGCGTATTCATAGGATAGAAATCAGATTTAGAAAATGTTGTTTCTCCGACAAGGCGCTTTCGAATTTTCTTGGGCATATCCCCATCATCCATCAATTCCACCACTTTAGCATTGCTTAAAGAGATAACGGCTGTTTCTGCATCTTCACTCAAAACGACTCCATCTGATAGATCAAGTGCTTCAGGTTCATCAACATCAGAACACCAAAATTCTTCGGCAAATTCTTCCATGGTTTTTTCATGATTGACCTGCTCTATTTCCGCTTGAATATCTTCAGGCAGACCCGCTTCATTTTCGCCAAGATAGGTAATGCGTTCCCCCGCAACTGCATTAGGTTTCACACGATATTTGGCAGCGAACGCCATATTCTCATCGCCATTCATGCCCTCATTTAAAAACGTTACCGTATAGCTATAGGGCACATATTTTGGCGCAGCAGGGAACATATATCCCTCTGCCGCTTTGCGCTTTGCGAGTTCTTCAAAACCCTCAGCGCTTGCCTGCGTAAACCCACTGAGACATGTCAGCATAAAAGCAACGAAAATAATTTTCACAAGGGCCTCATTATCAAAGTAGTAGTAAGATTATGACTTACAGCCTAATCAATCCCGTTAGGCACATCAAATTAAGCTTGCTTAATGCTAAGTCAGGCTTTGAATATTGGTTTTAAGTCGCATCTGAACACCCTCTGCCATATTACGCAGGATCGCTTCCATCGGGCTATGCGCAGCACGGAAATAAACTTTCATCTTGGTATGTAGAAATTTTTTAACAAAGGCCTATGCAGGCGACGGGAGGATCGTGACATCATCTTCATCCCAAAATAAGAATTGGAATTGTGATATCACTAATACGGTCATTCATGGCGCGGCGGTTCCCAGGGAAACGGGCTATCTCCCAATAATGGGGCACTATTTCATCCGTAACTTTACGATTATCAAACAGCACCTCTTCAACTGCAGAAGTGCTATTCGTGTATTTGACAACCACCTGCTCGCATTTCGCATTTGGCGTCCAAAGCAATACGATTATAATAGTAAGAAGAACAAGTAAAACGAGGCAAAACGAAAGAAAGTTTTCCTCATGTGAACTATGTAAGGCGCACGCCATGTGCGCATTAGCCAATTCGCGTAAAAGTGTTAGCGCAGCGGTTTTTGCATTTCAAAACGTTCAAACATTTCGCCGCCAAGCGCGACGTCTTCTTTTTGGGCGATCTCAAACCCCATGCGCGTGAACGCTGGCTGCGCCATCAGGCTGGCGTGAACCCATATGCGTTTGCCGCGTTTTCGGGCCAGTGTTTCAATCTCAGCATACAGCCGCCTGAACAATCCCTGTCCCTGATGCGCGGGGCGAATGTAGGCGAAGTCGAGATAGTTTTCCGCCGCAAGGCTCATGAAGCCGGCCACAACAACTCTACCCTCTATGTCGCGCGTTTCGGCAAGGACAATTTTCTGCGCGTTCAGCCGCTTATCCCACGCCTCGCCCTTGCGCGCGGAAGGCGTCCAAGCTTGGCGCTGAACCTCGCTATATTCACTGCGGCCATGGCGCACAGCGTCAAACATCACCTCGCCCAAGGCCGTATTATCCGCAGGTGTCGCGCGGCGTATTTCGTAAGTCATAACCCTTAAGCGCTCTCGAAAACTACCCGCCCACTAAGGGCGTGAGCTTTAAAAACACGACACTCATATCGGGTTTTAGCGTGACCATTTCGTCAAGGTTTTCGACTTGAATGTCATCCACCAACATGAAAAACCCGTTCGTCTCAAACCCTTTGAGGGCCGTTTCAATCTGCTTGGCGACATCAATGCGGCGCGGTTTTTTTAGCTTATAACCGTTCAATTCTGCCTCTGCGTCAGTAGGCTGAATCAGGCCCGCAAAGCGGCTCGTAGTTTTTTGATTATACTTATCGACCTCATAGCGCACACGCTCGCGGATAATATCGGCGGCGCTAACTTGCGCGCTCATGAACTCTAAAACGAATTCATTGGTCACTTCCTTGGCAAAAGTTTCGTCTTTAATGATAACGCTTTGAATACCCATAATACCCTCCTAGAGCTGGCTTAGAATTGTCGAGTCGGTGATCTTATGATCCTCCGCCAGCATAAAGGCTTTGCTCAGAACAATCGAGAGGCCGCGATCCCCTTCAAACGGCAAATAAAGCCCATCGACATTTTTATCTTTGCCGCGCCCTGGCACGATACAAAGATATTGGTCATTTGGCATGATCAAAATATTTCCGCTGCCGATATGAATTTTATAGCTATGACGCGTGCCTTTCACGACCAAAAACTTGCCGTCAATATGCGCAATATCGCGAATTTTTAGGCGCGGCACGAGGCTTTCCAGAACCGCTTTGCGGGTCTTGGCCGTTTCCGTAAGATCCCCGAAAGAATAGCTCTGCCAATAGGTCTGAACGCGCGCTGCGCCGCCGCGATCCATCCATGTTGGGTCATTGCCGATACTCGCCACGCCCACAAATAAATCCGCATCTCGTAGAATTTCAGACAGGATAATCGGCGGGATATCGACTAAATCCAGCGTCGTGTCGCCGCGCGTGAAACGCACCTGATCCGTGGCAACATAGTCCCAAATCCCCGAGTCATTAAAACTGTCCGCATCATCCAAAATTTCATCAATCCAAAACTCTGCGCTCATGTCATAGGCTGGCAAACGTTTCTGCGCGATCTCCCCGTCGCGCCCATCATCATAGGCCCCAAGCAGAGAATATTTCCATCCGCGTATCGCCGAGAGGGAGTTAAATTGATGCTGTTTGATAATGTGCGCCGCCATACGGTTGGAATAGACTTTGGTGTTCACTTCCGCGTCCGTCAGCAGATAAACCTCTCGGTAGCTTTGTTTAAACGGCTGTTTGATTTTCAAATCCATAAGGCGCTCCCGCCACGCCAAAACCTCTTTCGCCTCTGACATAATCGGGTGCCAAAGCTGAAAGCTTTCAGGTGTTCCCACAATCACCTTTCCGCTGCTATCTTGCCATTTTCCGTCATGGAACAGAGCGGGCTTTTCTTCGCCCTTTATCGTCAGCGTCCAAATGAGCGCCCGCGCCATTGGCCCGACGAGGCCGTGATTTAAATAGTATTTTTCAAAGTCCTCAACCTCCCACCGCATGTCCTCTGTGAACAGGCGGTCAATGCGGTCGCGCTGCGCGGAGGAGGCCTTCTTGATCTCTTTCGCTTGCGCCCGCATGTCCGCGAGTTGACGTTTCATTGGAGCGCTGTCTTTGATGAAAGACGGCACAGACTTTTGCGTCGTGCCGTCAGTTTTAAGCCAGCTTAAAACCGCTTGCCCGACGCGCGTTGCCTCTAAGCGAAGTGTGTAGTCTTTAAACGTAGCCTCTTTAACGCCCATTTCTAGCCCGAAATCAGGGGCAGCCATTTCTTCGATCTGGGCAGGTTTGAGGCCGAGCTTTTCCGCCTGTGTTTCAATATGTTTTTGGATAAGTTTTTGTGTATTGTTTTGCTTCACCCGCAGTTTCAGCCGCGAGAGATGCGACACGCCCGACAGCCCCTTTGAGGTCGCCAGCGTATGGATGCAGGCATTCCCCAGACCCGCCGCCGCAGGGCCAATCCCTGGCAGGCGCTCAAAACTTTTCTCCGCCAGCCGCGCAACAGCCCCGAGGGATTTCTCATCATGAAATCGTGCCATCGCCCAGGCCAAACCTTTGAGCAAGTTTTGCAGCTCCGCATTCAATTGCCCCGCGCCGTAATGATCACTCGTATCATTTTCATCAACGCGAAACCCCATAGGTTTAGCAGCCTCGGTGAACCAATCTCGAACATGGCTTTTGAAATCCGCTGCGCCTATGGCGTCAATTCGAACTTTGGTTTCGTCTTGGAATTTCTTCGTCGGTTTTCCGCCTGTGGCTTTGGCGACCGTTTGGAAAAGTTGATACCATTTGACTGCGTCGCCCTTTGGCATTTTATCTATGTCGGCTTTGATCACATCACCTACCACGCGCCCATCCAGAGGATACGTGGCAAGGGTCGGGTCATCGCCCGCAACCAGTTCCAAAAGCTTGAGCCGCGCCTTTTGAATATCAGAGCCGTAATAGCTATCGGCTTTAAACTCTTCCGTATTGGCGAGCGCTTTTAAAGCCTCGACATCTTCTTTGGATAACTCATGAACCTTCAGGCTTTTCTCCAACTGATTAATCACCCAACCGATTGGCCATGAGGCAAAGTTATATCCCGCATGTATACGAAGACTAGTGAGAATTTCGGCAATTTGCGATGGCGTAAAATCAGCTTTTCGCCGCATTAAACCGCTGCACAAATCCGTCACAAAATTACGGGCTTGCCAATCCAACGTGTCGCGGGCTTTGAGGAATGTTAGCTTAGCCCCTTTGCGCAAGAGCGGCGGGTTCTTTGCAAAGAAGACCATAAAATCCGCCCGCGCTTTGGGCTTCATTTTGACGATAGCTTGATAGGCGGGTTCTTCTTTAATTTTCTTTGCATTGGCCGTGTAGTAAAATTCGGATCGCCGCGCGTAAAACGCCTCAAACGCTTTCACCAATGCCATATGATCCACCACGGGTTCAGCCGTCGTTTTCGGCACAGCAGGGGGCGGCGCAGGTGTTTTACTCGTAGGTTTCGTATCCTTGCCAGCAGAGAGCTGTTTTTCG
>JBMYWT010000010.1:0-57498 GCA_049607665.1 Maricaulaceae bacterium | reverse complement strand
TGGAGGCCCCTAAACTTGAAATGCCTGATATTGCGATTGGACTGCGGCCACAAAAAACACGCAAGAACAATTTAGGGGAATTCCGGCTTGATATCTCACGCATGACATCTGATTTTGATAATGGCGAAGCCCTTTATCGCCGTGCCCAGCAGCGCATCAACAATATGATGACATTTGTTGAACAAGCCGAAGTCGATTTCGCCCTGCTCGACCGCCTTGAGCCCGAGAACCGCCGCTTGAAAGCGGAAAACCGGACAATGGGATCGGATTTAAAGTCTAAATCACATGCGTTGTCTATCATGGAATCGGATTTGGACGAACATCGCCGTCGCCTTGCAGAAGTCAAAGCGCAGTATGAAACGTCAAATGCAAATCTCTCCAAAGCCATAAAGGCCCTCGCCGACCGAGACAGAGAGATCACTCGCATCAGCACCGAGCTTGATAATGTGACACTTAAATATGAGCGCCAAGTTACGGCCAATGAAGTCGAAACGCGCGAAAACACTATACTCCGCGACCGTATTTGCTCACTCTCTAATGACCTAGATGACCTTAAGGCTGAGCGCGCTACGCTTAGTAAGGTTGTTGAGTCCCTGAAGATTGATTGCGAAGATCAGCGTAACTCCAAAGAAGTCCTGCAATCCGAAAGCCACGACCTTCGCAGCGCGCTTGATTCGGCCTCAAAGCAAAACAACCAAATGAAAGGCGAGATGGTCGCCCTTCATGAAGAAATCTCGACGTTTAAAACCCAATATGAGTTTAACATCATCAGCCGCGATGACCGTATCTTCTCGCTTGAAACACAGATCGAGGAACTTGATAAACAAGTCGCCCTTAAAGAAGACATCGTCGCCAATAATGCCCGCGACATTGCGGAGCTTCGCAAAGGTCGCACAGCGCAGGAACTTGAACGTGAACGTCTTGAAAAAGCCATTGACGCTCAAAACCAACAGCTTGAGGACGCTCACGGACAGCTTGTTAACTCCAAAGATAATATTGATGAACTTGGCCGCCGTCACCGAGAGGTCGAGCACAATCTTGGCCTATCGCAGGAACGCGCCGATGATCTTGAGAAAGAAAACAAGCGCTTACACGAAGTAGAGTCGCAAATACGTGAACTTACAAGTCAGCTAAATATCAAAGACAGTCTTGCGGCTCGGCATAGTGATCAAATCGCTAGCCTAACCAAAGCGCGAAGCGACCTTGAACGCACGCTTGCGGTGTCTGAAGACCGCGCGAGAACACTTGAGAAAAGCGCGGCTCTGGATACGGCGGATTACCAAGCGCAACTTTCACAGTTACGTACCGACTTAGGCAAGACAGGCGAAAATCAAGCCGCTGATTATCGCGCGCAAATTCAAGACATAAAACGGGAATATGGGGAGCTAAAAACAAGCCTATCTATTGCCGAGGACCGTGTTTTGCGCGCCGAAGAGGCCAAGGCCTATGATAACGCAAAGTTCCAGGCCCAAATTAAAGACCTGATTCAGCAAGTCGAAACGCGACATTTAGATGATGCGCGCGACGTTTCAGGATATGAGGCCAAGATATTAGACCTCTTATCGCAAAACGAAGCCCTGCAAACAGCGCTCGACTCGTCTCGCCAAAGCGAAGAAGAAAACAGTGAAAACATTGCGAATGTATCGAAATATCTCAATGAGATAAACTCCCTCAAAGAGCAACTATCAATCTACAAAGCAGTACAAGAAACAAATCACAAAGCATCTACGAATGATCCAAACACACTCGCGGAATATCAAAAGAAAATTGATGCATTAACAGCGCGCGAGAAAGAACTTGAACGCGCACTAGCTGGAGAAGACAATCCATCGGCTCAAAAAGACGCTGAACGATCAGAAATAATTGCAAAATATGAAGAAAAAATTGCAATACTAACACAACAACTTGATAGAAAAAATGAACTTGTCTCAAATGCGGCTAGCGACGTATCAGAACTTCGCCGCGTACAAACAGAACAAGACGAAGAAAGCACAGCGTTAAAGAAACAAATTGCGGGAAAATCACGTGAACTTGATGCTGCGCTCGAAGAGCTTGCTCATGCGAAAGAAAGCATGAAAACGCTGGATGAACGTTATGACAATGTCGCAGCTTCCCTAGAGGAAACTCAATCTCGACGCGAAAACAACACACCGGCCGAAGCTCCCGACATAGCGCCTCCTCCGCATTTACCGCCACGCCCCAGTGAAGACAAAGCCATGCAAGAACGCATTATGGGGTACAAACTCGGCAAGAGCTAACCCCGGGTATTTCGCGAACCAACCGAATGGCGCTCAATCACGGCTATTCTTTGATTTTACGTCCCTTTTCCCTTGCATTCGCGCCTCTTTATAGTATCAGCGCCGCTTCACGGGTGCGGTCTAGTGTGTTCCCTTTCGACATGGGGTCGAAATAGCGCGCAGAGCCATCGCCGCGAGAGCTGCCTTCACAGCCCTACGTAGCGCCGCAACCACCATACTGAAGGGGACTACATGTCACTCTATGAACACGTGATCATCACGCGTCCTGACATCTCGAGCACGCAAGTCGAAGAGTTTGTCAACGATACTATCAAAAAAATCCAAAACATGGGCGGAACTGTCGGCAAGACAGAATATTGGGGTCTTCGTAACCTCGCATATCGCGTCCAGAAAAACCGTAAAGCCCATTACTCTCTTATCGAGATTGATGCGTCATCTGACACAATCCACGAGATTGAGCGTCAGCACCGCATTAACGAAGACGTATTACGCTACATGAGCGTTCGCGTTGAAGAGTTTACCGCAGATCCATCACCTATTTTGGCAAAGCGCGAAGAGCGTAAACGCCGCGAAAAACGGGAGCATTAATCATGGCGAATAGAAAAGACGGTCTCCGTATCGAAAATCTACCTACGCGCACAGGTTTCCGCCGTCGCCGTAAGGTTTGCCCATTCTCTGGTGATAATGGCCTTAACATCGATTATAAAGATCCAAAAATGCTCGCGCGTTACATGTCTGAAAAAGGCAAAATCGCACCTTCACGGATCACGGCTGTTTCTCACAAGAAACAACGCGAACTTGCTCGCGCTATCAAACGCGCACGCGTTTTGGCACTTTTGCCATATGAAAACAAATAGGAGACTGTCATGGACGTAATCCTTCTTGAACGTATCGAAAAGCTTGGCGCTATGGGAGACGTTGTCTCTGTAAAACCAGGTTACGCACGTAACTTCTTGCTTCCGCAAGCTAAAGCTCTTCGCGCAACGAAGGCGAATAAAATTCGCTTCGAAGCCGAACGTGAATTCCTCGAAGCACGCAATGCTGAAAACCGCGAAAAAGCGGCACAAAGCGGCGAAACTGTCGACGGCAATACATATGTTGTTATCCGCAATGCGGGCGATACAGGCCAGCTTTATGGCTCTGTTAGCGCGCGTGACGTTGCTGAAACTGTTGGCAATCCTGTTAAGCGTACAATGGTCAGCCTAAATGACCCGATTAAAGCTCTTGGTCTGCACGAAGTTAAAGTTCGCATGCACCCAGAAGTCACAGTTACGATCACAATCAATGTGGCCCGGACAGAAGACGAAGCGGCACGCCAAGAAAAAGGCGAAGATGTTATCGCTATGCAAATGGACGCTGACAAAGCTGACGCCGAAGAAGCCGCTGCAGAGCGCGCTGAGATCGCTGCTGAAATGTTTGATGATGGCGGCGAAGCTATCACGGGCGGCGAAGCACCGGCAGCTGAAGACGAAGCTCCTGCGACGGAAACAGCTGAATAAGCTTTAATGCGTTATTCTGAATTTAAAAGCCGGGCCTAGCGCCCGGTTTTTTATGTCTATTGGTTGGGCTACTCATTTCCTAAGGCAGCCCTCCACATTCTTTGTGCGCGGCCCCTATTGCCCAGACAGGTCCTTAGGCCTATCTTATGGCCATGCAAATTAATCGACATTTCACGCAATCGGGCGAGAGCCCTTATGCCTCTATCGCTTTTAAAACAGTTAAAAGTGAAATCAGGGATATTAATGGCGAGGTTTTATCCAGCGCCCCTGAGTTCTCCGCACCCCAAGAGTGGTCCCAGGTGGCCTGTGATATTCTCGCGCAGAAATACTTCCGCCGTGCGGGCGTGCCGGCCGCCACCAAAGCCGTAAACGACACAGACATACCCGAGTGGCTACAAGCGCGCGAAGAAGATGGCGATGCGCTCGATAAGCTAAAAGCATCTGATCGCTATAGCGGCGAAACGGACGCGCGGCAAGTGTTTGACCGCTTAGCCGGATGTTGGACATATTGGGGCTGGAAGGGCGGTTATTTTAACGCCGAAGATGATGCGCGTAATTTTTATGAT
Source organism: Maricaulaceae bacterium (assembly GCA_049607665.1). Classification (GTDB taxonomy): domain Bacteria; phylum Pseudomonadota; class Alphaproteobacteria; order Caulobacterales; family Maricaulaceae; genus Fretibacter. Next base: position 53,175 of record JBMYWT010000010.1, on the reverse strand, counting down.
GAAATGCGTTTTATGCTCGCGTCGCAAATGGCGGCGCCTAATTCTCCGCAATGGTTTAACACAGGACTGCATTGGGCCTATGGCCTCTCTGGCCGCGCGCAGGGGCATTACTTTGTTGACTACCAAACAGGCGATGTAAATAAATCCGTCAATGCCTATGAACACCCGCAGCCCCATGCCTGCTTTATTCAATCTGTCGACGATAGCCTTGTGGGCGAAGGCGGCATTATGGATATTTGGGTACGCGAAGCCCGCTTGTTCAAATATGGATCAGGAACGGGATCAAACTTTTCCAATATTCGCGGAGCTGGCGAGGCCCTCTCCGGCGGAGGCAGTTCCTCTGGCCTGATGAGCTTCCTTAAAGTTGGCGACGTTTCGGCGGGCGCGATTAAATCTGGCGGCACGACACGCCGCGCCGCCAAAATGGTGATTATCGATATCGACCACCCTGATGTGGAAACGTTCATCGACTGGAAACAATCTGAGGAAATGAAAGTCGCCGCCCTCGTCGCTGGTTCAAAAGTCGTCAAAGCCCGGCTCGACGCCATTATGAACGCGATCAATAATTGCGAAGGCGAACGCGAAACCTGCGTAAACCCGGTCAGCAATACGGTGCTGGCGCGTGAAATTAAAGCCGCGCGGCGTGCGGGTGTCCCAGACGGCGCGATTGCAAGAGCCTTAAACCTAGCCGAGCAAGGTTACAGTACAATAGATATTGAAGAGCTAACCGCAGATTGGGACAGCGAAGCCTACCGCAGCGTCTCTGGGCAAAACGCCAATAACTCCGTACGCGTCAGTGATGCGTTTTTAAAAGCCGTTAAAAACGACGAGAGCTGGGATCTTATCCGCCGCACAGATGGCGCGGTCGCCAAATCCGTCAAAGCACGCGACCTATGGGAACGTATCGCCAAAGCAGCCTGGGCCAGCGCCGATCCGGGCGTACAATATCATGACACGATTAATGCGTGGAACACCTGCCCCAAAGATGGCGACATCACCGCGTCCAATCCCTGTTCGGAATATATGTTTTTGGACAATACGGCCTGCAATCTCGCCAGCTTAAACCTTGTGAAGTTCCTCAATGACAGTGGCGAATTTGATAATGCCGCCTTTGAACATGCCTGCCGCCTATGGACAATTGTTCTAGAGATTTCTGTGCTTATGGCGCAATTCCCATCTCGTGAAATCGCAGAGCGCTCTTATGCATATCGAACACTTGGACTTGGTTATGCCAATTTAGGCGGTCTTTTGATGCGATGCGGAATGGCCTATGACAGCGAAAAGGGCCGTAGCGCCGCCAGCGCCATCACAGCCCTTATGTCCGGCGTGGCCTATGCAACCTCCGCGCAAATGGCGAAACACCTCGGCGCCTTCCCGCGCCACACGGAAAACAAAACCGCCATGATGCGCGTGATTAAAAATCACCGCGCTGCTGTAACGGCGGATGATAAATTCACCGCGCTATCATATACACCTGCGCGCCTAAACCGCGATATATGCCCCTTCCCCTATGTGGCCAAACGCGCCCTCGCCTATTGGAACGACGCCGAAAAAACAGGCAAAAAGCACGGTTTCCGCAACGCGCAAATCAGCGTCATCGCCCCTACGGGCACCATCGGCCTGCTTATGGATTGCGACACGACGGGGATCGAGCCTGACTTCGCGCTTGTGAAATATAAAAAGCTCGCAGGCGGCGGACATTTCAAAATCATAAACCAAGCCGTGCCTGCTGCGCTGAAAACCCTCGGTTACAGCAAAGCCAAGCGCGCCGAAATCATTGAACACGCACTTGGTCATAACACCCTAAAAGGCAGCCCTGCCTTGGGACACCGCGCGCTCAAAGACCGCGGTTTTAGTGATTATGAAATTGGGAAAATTGAAGAAGCCCTGCCAAGTGCCTTTGATATTCGCTTTGTCTTTACACGCGCTGTTTTAGGCGATGAATTTATCCGTGACGGCCTCGGATTTTCCGAAGAGCAACTTGAACAACATGGCATGAACTTATTGCCCGTACTTGGATTTAGTGACGCGGACATCCTCGCGGCGAATGTCTATTGCTCTGGCGCAATGACACTTGAAGGCGCGCCGCATTTAAAAGACGCGCATCTCGCTGTCTTTGATTGCGCGACGCCATGCGGACGAACAGGCACACGTTCCCTTTCGCCTGAGGCGCATATTTTAATGATGGCCGCCGCGCAGCCCTTTATCTCTGGCGCGATTTCAAAAACCGTCAATATGCCCGCAAGCGCAAACATCACAGATGTCGCAGACGTTTATGAGACCGCCCACCGCTTAGGCCTAAAAGCCATAGCCCTTTATCGTGATGGCTCGAAACTCTCGCAGCCATTAACAGGCGCGATATTCTCTGACGACGCAATGGACGATCTCGAAGAGGCGGCGGAGAAACCCGCGGCAAAACGTGCGGCCAAGACGGCAGAACGCATTGTCGAAAAAGTCATTGAACGCATCGTCGAAAAACCAGTTAAGCGTGAACGCCTTCCCCATCGCCGCACAGGTTATATTCAAAAAGCCTCCATTGGCGGACACAAAGTCTATCTGCATACGGGTGAATTTGAGAACGGAAGCCTTGGTGAAATTTTCATTGATATGCACAAAGAAGGCGCAGCCTTCCGGAGCCTGATGAACAACTTCGCCATAGCCATCTCCATTGGCCTTCAATATGGCGTACCGCTCGAAGAATTTGTCGAAGCTTATGTGTTTACGCGCTTCGAGCCGTCCGGCCCCGTTATCGGTAATGATAAAATTAAGTTCGCTAATTCGATTTTGGATTACATCTTCCGCGAGCTAGGTATTTCCTACCTTGGATGGACAGATTTGGCCCATAATACAGAAACTTCCACAGCCCCAGATCAGCTCGGCCAAGGCGCAGCGGAAAGAAATGCAGGACGTGATGATCCGCAGTTTTTACTCCCGGGTTATTCAAAAGGCTTCCTTCGCCAACCCAGCGGCGATGATAACATTGTTCCCTTTACTCGGCGCAGCGAAAACGATCAAAGCCATGAAACCTCGCCAAATGAAGATTATGAACTACAGGTCGACGATGAAAATATTGAGCTTGAATTAAAAGAAGACACCTTAAAAAGCGCCAATACCAATAGCAGCGTTCCTGACGAAGCCACGGTCGCGCGTTTCCAAGGCTATACAGGGGATGCCTGTCCCGAATGCGGACATTTTACCCTTATTCGCAATGGAACCTGCCAAAAATGCGATACATGCGGCACGACGACGGGTTGCTCATAATTTCCCAACTGCAACTGACTGTTATATTACCGCGAATTTAGTTCATTTAGGGGATGTTTTCCGGCTATACAGCCTTCATGAATGAACACACCTTCATCGCAAGACATAGCAAGGCGGCCCGCTTCGCTTTGCTTACAGGGATAACCGCCTTAGTTTTTTCCAGTGCTTCTGCCGGACAAATTCGCGTAGATGCACGCATGCACACAACCTCTGGCTCTTGCTCTAATTGTGATTTATCTGACCGTACAATGACCGGCATGACTTTGCGCGATAGCAATTTCTCTGGATCAAAATTTAATCGCTCTAATCTTAGCGGCGGAAATTTTGACCGTACTGACCTCTCCAACGCGCAATTCACTAAAGCCTTTTTAGCACGCGTCGAAGGCGACACCGTCAATATGGCCGAAGCCAACTTGCTTGGCGCTACGCTCATCGAAGCCAAGTTAAACGAATCCATTTTATCAAAAACGGATTTACGCCGTTCGGATCTGACGCGATCAAGTTTCACCAATAGCGACTTTACCGATGCCAATTTGTCTGGCGCGATAGGAGTTGAGGTAAATTTCACCGGGTCACGCTTTGAGAACGCGCGTTTCGATCACATGAATTTGCAAAATGCAAAACTCGATGAAGCGGTCTTAATTGGTGTAAAATTTGGCGACGCCATATTACATGGCGCAACAATGAAAGGTGCCATTTTTACAGGGGCTGATTTAAGTTCAGTCCGTGGTTTAAAACAATCTCAACTAGATGTTGCGTGCGGGGATACCGATACGCATCTGCCTATCGGCCTATCCGTACCCTATTGCGATAGCGTATCTGTCATGTCACATGCTAATGGTCCGCATCATAATTTACCGCCCCATATAAAAAAGGCGGCTTCACAAATGGATGACGCCATTAACAATATTGAAGATTTAATGGATGAAACACCTAGGTCAAACCCCAAGCTTCGGCGAAAACTAGAGGAAATTCACTCTGACCTCATATCCTCACGTCGCGCAATTGAACTAGATGAACATTAAGCCATGCGCTTTAATCCCTCTTAGAAATACGCACCGCATAAACCAAGATGCAGCAGCAAACTCGAAACAATTATATGTACGCGTTAATTGGTTTTAATTCTTTGCCCAAGGCCAAAAACGGCGTTCTCTAATCCAAAGCGTAGCTAGCCATTTTTCACCCGCCTCAACAGGTTCTCCTGCATGCATGGACTTTGGCAAAGTCATTCCATTCAAATCTGTATTTGCGAAAACAAGGCTATCGCCTACTTCCCCTTTAAATCGTACATTCAATTCTGGAAAATGCGTTGCACCTCCCGAATAGTTCGCGTTCAAATATGTCAATACAGTTTGAGACCGCTGCCCAGCACGTCCAATTTGTGCATAGTCCTTTTCATCGACAGGTAAATAATCATGATGTGGACGGTATTCTTGTCCTGGATGGTATCGTAACAAAGATAAAAACTCACCCTGTTCGGGCTTAACGCCTGCCATTGATGAAAGTTGCCATAAAATTTGTAACAATGGCATATCCATATTTACCGGCAGCAAAACAGCTCCATCTGATGTGCGGTAATTTGCTTGAATAGCTCCCCTGCCACCAGCAGCAACTAGTGATGGCTGCATGAACGGCTGTGATACAGCCCGTAAATAGTCACATTGCAATGGCGTTAGAGCCGATTTGACGGCAGATATAGGATGAGTCTCAGATAAGCTATCCTGCTCTACAGTAATCTGTGGTTTGAAAATTTCAGCAATAGCACTTCGTATTACTTTTGTGTCAATCGGTGTTGGTTCCACAAATTCCCCGCGCTTTTGAAGTCCCTTCCAAAGATATTTCGAAATTTCATCTCCGCTCGCAGTTGCCCGTCGTAACAGCCCACAAGAAAGGCCATTCATGCCAATGTGGCACCCGTCTAATATCACAGACATATCCCTTAGTAAGGGCGGAAACCCACTCATAACCGCTTCAAAAAACAAGTCTTGTGCCTTGTCGAAATTTTGTGATGTACCGCAACCTAATGCATACATCACGGCTAGTTTAGCTTTTGCAAAAGGAATGGATTGTGCTGTTTCAAACTTTAAAAATGCTGCATCAAAATCGCTCTGCTTAGGCATACTGCCATTTCCACCAAGCAAGCGCATAGCCTCATAGGTATTATATTTTACGTCCCGTCCACCCATGCTTCTCTCTAGCAGAACCCTATAGGCTTTGATATAGGGGCGTATGATATCGCCGCAAGAAAACACACGAACTCAGGCCTTGGAGTACAAATCCAAAGGACGAACACTTTTGCCTAAATTAATGTCTCCGATTGTCGCAGCTAATATGACTGGGGGAATACAAAAAGTTATCAAACAAATTGGAACACCATTACTCGCGGCGCCGCGCGTTGGCGAAAAACCTGCCTATGAGATTTATGGCTATAAGTGGTGGCCCATGGCAACCTATCACTTTGGCCTAACGCCGCTAATGGAAACCCTCATTGGTGTACCGTTGACACCAACATATGCGTTTTTTCGCAGCTACCAACTGGGCGACATTTGCCGCATTCACGCTGACCGCGCCGCCTGTGAGCATTCTCTTTCTTTGACACTCGGCTATGCTGATGATGCTCCGTGGGCACTCAGTGTTGAAAACACGCCACTCTCCGAAGAACAATATTTCAAAGCAGGGCAAGAGGCAGACTATGGCAGCAATAGCTATACGGATTTCCCCATGCAAGCAGGTGATGCCGTTTTATATAAGGGTATAGAACATCGCCACGGACGCCTTGCCCCCAATCCAAACCGCTGGTCAGCCCATATGTTTTTACACTGGATTAGTACGGACGGCCCCTATACATCAGAGAGCTATGACGGGCTGACACTCCCCGGCAGCGCTGACTTTAACTTCCCGAGCTAAGACATGTTTCAAACCTTTTTCAAAGAACTGCGCGCGGCAAAAATCCCGGTCACAATCCGCGAATATCTGACCCTGCTTGAAGGCTGTGATCAAAACATTCCGGGCGACAGTATTGACGGGTTTTATTATCTCTCGCGCACGGCCCTGATTAAGGACGAACGCGACCTTGATAAGTTTGATCAAGTTTTCTCTCATGTGTTTCGCGGCCTTGATTACCTCACCGATATTTTTGGCATGGAAGAGCATGAACTCCCCGCAGATTGGCTACGTAAAATGGCAGAGAAATATCTCAGCCCCGAAGAAATGGCCGAAATCGAAGGCCTCGGTGATTTTGATAAAATCATGGAAGCCCTAAAAGAGCGCCTAGAAAATCAAGACAAACGTCACCAAGGCGGCAATAAAAACATCGGCACGGCGGGCACCTCGCCCTTTGGCGCTTATGGTTATAACCCCGAAGGCGTACGCATCGGCCAATCCGAGAGCCGCCATAAAAAGGCGACCAAAGTCTGGGACAAACGCCACTTTAAAAACCTTGATGGCGACCGCGAAATCGGCACACGTAACATCAAAGTCGCCCTCCGACGTTTGCGTAAATTCGCCCGTGAAGGCGCCGCCGAAGAACTCGACCTGCCCGGCACAATTCGCGGCACAGCCAAGCAAGGCTGGCTCGATATTCAAATGCGCCCCGAACGCCGTAACGCCGTCAAAGTGCTAACGTTTTTTGACATTGGCGGATCAATGGATAGCTATGTGAAACAGGCCGAAGAGCTGTTCTCTGCCGCGCGCTCCGAATTTAAACGTCTGGAGTATTTCTACTTCCACAACTGCCTCTATGAACATGTTTGGAAAGACAATGTCCGCCGCATGCGCGAGGTCACGCCGACTTGGGACATTCTCCATAAATTCGCCTCAGACTACCGCGTCGTCATCGTCGGCGACGCCGCCATGAGCCCCTATGAGATCACCATGCGCGGCGGCTCCGTGGAGCATTGGAACGAAGAAGCGGGTGCGATCTGGCTCAAACGCCTCGTTGACGTCTACCCTCACCTCGTGTGGATTAATCCGACTGAGGAAAAATATTGGGGTTACTCCCAAAGCACGCGCGTCATCCAAGAAATCATCGGCGAAGACAAAATGTTCCCTATGACCTTAAGCGGACTTGAGGATGCGATGAAGACATTGGCACGTTAAAGCGGTTAAAAATTTTTGCTTTAATTATGAATTCAGATAATCTTTAATCGATTACAATAAATTTTCTTTCAATCATCATATCAGTTTACCCATACTAAATTGTAGCCGGATACTAAACAATCATGGTCGCCTTTATACGGCAACAACATCATCAACTATATTTTATCTTTTATATTCCCAAATTTCATGCACGTCCCAAGCAGGATCAACCGAATTTATATTGAACGGCACATCCACTAGGTCATCTTTAATTTTCTCATGTAACATTTTGAATTCGCTAATAAAAGTATTTTGCATAGAGGGATATGGATATTGCTCAGAAGGTTCGATCAACCATTTCGACAGGAATATCCTATCGGCATTCTCATAAATTGCATTTTCTATGACTATACGCGTTTTTTCTGGCTCCTGCATACTCAACTCAAGAACTTTAGCTTCCGTATGATATTTTAAATGCGCATCACATGTGTAGCCACACGCCACGAGGAGAACATCACCCTTTTTCAAAGTCTCTAAAATGCCCTTGTTTGCATAAGCCCAATAATCATTGTCATTATTTGTATATACAAAAATTGCCCCAAATAAGTTTGTGATAAACAAAGTACCCATCAATAAACTTGCAGCAATTGAAAATGACTTTTGCGCTGGTAATCTTTGTAGCAAATAAAAGAATAACAAGAAACACACGGGCACAATATGCAGCCAAAATTCAGTGTTAGAGGCTTCCCATATCAAAGTCGCAAATGAGAAAACAAATATGTAAAGCAAGGCTATATGTATGAAAGCGAGTTTACGATTTGAATCTTCACCTGAAACAATCTCAAGGCGATTTTTCCATCCAAATATAAGCTTGAATACAAGGTATGCCCCTGCAAGGGTTCCAATCCCTGATAGAAAAGTAAGTAAATAGACCAACATCAGGCTAATATCATTTCTTACAGCAAATGTTTCCTCAAGAATATTTTGCCCCTTCAACAATGACGACAAAATTTCCATAAGCTGTGGATGAGCGTATACGTACAATAATCCCCAAAATGTGCGTGCAAGCGCAATAGTCCCCATCACAGGTGTTTTCCACCATGATAATGCCTCCCAAGTGCCGCCTTTTGTTAACCCTCTGGCCCATGAGATAGTTTCCCCAATGGACTGATGCTCAAGAACCAAAAAGCTAATATAAAAATATCCAATTCCAATTGTAATCGCCGCTGCAATACCGAATATGATTGCGTCAATAAAAGTCTTTAAAAAGTTATCACGGCGGTCAATGAAAACGCCCCCAGTCAATATACTTAGCCCAACAATGCCAACAAGAAGGACATATTGTTGATGCATCAATGTTGCGAGTCCACAAACAAACCCAAGTAAAATCATGGTTTTTCGGCGGTTTGGCTGCATGAATGAATTTATAAAAAATAATATAGCTAATAAAGCTAAGGCAAGCGGCGGCAAATATGTATCTGCTTCAGCTCCATATGCCCAAATACCGAAAGAGAATGCCGTACAACCAATACAAAGTATGGAATAGAATGTGCTGAATTTAAGTTTTTTTGAAATCTCATACATCAATATAAAACTGATAACAGACGTTACAATCGTGACAATTTGCATGATAAGAAGAGACTTACCAGCATAACCTAACGCCAAAGCCAACTTGTAAAACACCATATGAAAATATTCGAAAAGAATATGATGCGGGTTCACCCAACCTGTTCCACGCCCCATGACATTAAAGGCATAGACTAAAGTATCTTCACCTTCATTGTGCATATTTGGACGTAAAACATAATAAATTATGCCAATTAAAAGTATAAACGCATAGACACCGACATGCTTAAATAATTTATTGGAACTACCCATCTTATCCCCCAAAGGTCATTCAAATACGGCAGTGGATTTTATTATTTTAAGATATCCGTATGAACTTGTTCATTTACTTAATACAAAGAGTTTAAAATTTTCTGTATTATCGTTCCAATGTAAATTGGCAGTGTCACATACAAATTCCATTTCATTGCCTCTCGAAGAACATCTTTAACCAGCAAAAATTGATGCAATTAATCCGATCAAAACCAATTAACTTACCCCCCCGTAACGGACATATGTCGCTTCACTGCCGGCGTTTCACCCCGCTTTGAGATATCGAAATTGTGGCGTTCGGGTTTGGTTTTCATGGTTTGATCGAGGAGGGCGTTTAGCGCCTCATCAGGGCTTTCACCGCGTAATGCGCCGCGCAGATCGAGCATGCCGTCATCCCCAAGGCAGGCGTAGATTTGCCCCGTACAGGTCACCCGCACGCGGTTACAGCCCGCACAAAAATTATTGGTGAGCGGTGTGATGAAACCGAGCGTACCGCCTGTTTCTGCAATCTTCACATAGCGCGCAGGACCGCCTGTCCGTAGCGGACTATCGATGAGTGTGTAGCGGTCTTCGAGCGTATCACGCGCCGCCGTCAGCGGGATATATTGATCAACGCGGTCGCCGTCGATTTTCCCCAGAGGCATGACCTCGATTAGGGTCATATCCATGCCGCGTCCATGCGCCCATTCCACCAGCGCAGGGATTTCGGCGTCATTCACGCCTTTGAGCGCGACTGTGTTGATCTTGACCTTAAGGCCCGCTGCTTGCGCCGCGTCGAGGCCTTCCATGACTTGATCAATGGCGTCGCGTCGCGTGAGTTTTTTGAACACCTCACGATCTAATGTGTCGAGCGAGACGTTAATCCGCTCCACGCCGTAAGCTTTTAAATCAGCAGCATATTTTGCGAGCTGTGTGGCGTTGGTGGTGACGGTCAGCTCGTCCAATTCCCCCGCCGCTTTACGCATCCCGAGGGCTTTGATGAGTTTCATGATATCTCGGCGTACCAAAGGCTCTCCGCCCGTGATACGAATTTTACGCACGCCGCGCGCGATGAAATTCCCCGCCAGCGTTCCAAGTTCTTCCAATGTCAGCAGATCTTTGCGTGGCAGAAACGTCATATTCTCCGCCATGCAATAAGAGCAGCGCAGATCGCAGCGATCTGTCACCGAGAGGCGCAGATAAGTTATCTGCCGTCCAAAACTGTCAATTAATGTGTCCACACAAACTGCCTAACACTCCACAACGTTCACCGCTAGCCCGCCTTGGCTTGTCTCTTTATATTTTGTCGACATATCGAGGCCGGTCTGGCGCATAGTTTCTATGACTTGATCGAGGCTGACTTTCATTTGATCCGCCGCATGAAGCGAGAGCCGAGCGGCGTTCACGGCCTTCACCGCACCAATGGCGTTGCGCTCAATACAGGGGATTTGGACAAGGCCACCGACTGGATCGCACGTCAAGCCGAGATTATGCTCCATGCCAATTTCGGCAGCGCTGGTGACTTGCAGGGGCGATGCGCCCCACACAGCCGCGAGGCCGCCCGCCGCCATAGAACAGGCCACGCCCACTTCGCCTTGGCAGCCCATTTCCGCGCCAGATATTGAGGCGCGCTGTTTATATAAAAGGCCAATCCCGCCTGACGTGAGGAGGAATTTCCGAATGTTTCGCGCACATCCGCTGGAGGATAAATCGCTCGCGCAGTAATGTTTGATCACCGCTGGAATAATTCCCGCCGCGCCGTTCGTTGGCGCGGTAATCACCTGTCCGCCTGCAGCGTTTTCTTCGTTCACGGCCATAGCGTAAACGTTCAGCCAGTCGAAAAGCTGCTCGCGCTCATTGGAGGGCGGCGCGCCGTGGAGCTTCTCCCATATCCCAGGTGCGCGGCGTTTCACCTTTAGGCCGCCAGGCAAAATACCATCCGTATTCAGCCCGCGCTCAATGCACGCCATCATAACTTCGGCGATACGATCCAGCGCTGCGTCTGTTTCCGCGCGCGGGCGCATGGCGTCTTCATTGACGTAGATCACTTCATGGATCGCCTTTTTCTCTTGCGCGCATATGGCAAGGAGTTCTGCCGCTGAATTAAACGGATGCGGCACAGTGGCGGCGGTTGGGACGATGTCATCCTCCAGCGGCGTTTCGAGCTGCGCTTTGGAGGCAATGAAACCGCCGCCCGTTGAGTAATATGTTTGCTCGCGCAGCAACTCGCCATCTGCGTCATAAGCCAGCATCTTCATGCCGTTTGGATGGAGCTCAGACGGCGTTTCATAATCGAAAATGAGGTCTGCATCAGGCGTAAACGCGATTGTCTTTTGTCCGTCCAGAGACAGGCTATTATCCGAATAAACCTTCGCCACCAGCGCGTCAGCCGTGGACGGATCAAGCGTTTCAGGCTCCAGTCCGAGCAAGCCCAGCAATACCGCCTTGGGCGTGGCGTGGCCTACCCCTGTCAGCGCGAGCGAGCCTTGCAATTCCGCTACCACGCGCACCGTCACCTCGAACACGCCTTCGCGGTGGAGACTGTCCACAAACCGCTTAGCGATGCGGATCGGCCCCACCGTGTGAGAACTAGATGGCCCAATGCCAATACGAAAAATGTCGAGTACAGATAACATAATCTCGCCCTTTCACACTCTGCGCCAATCCGCAACGCCAAAGCGTATCATAGCAAAAGCTGGACGTTAATATTAGGCTCTGTAATGTAAAGCCGCGCGCGGCGGTAAATCATCAGGCAGATTTAAATTAGACACAAGGCCGACGCGTTCAAACCCTTTGAGAACCCACCACCCTGGATCAACTTGCCCCGCGTCCAATCCAATTCGCGCGCTCTCTGGGAAGGCGTGATGATTATTGTGCCAACATTCACCAAATGTAATCAGGCCGCAGAATTTCACATTCCGTCCCTGAATGGCGACATCGTCAACGATCCAATCAAGACGTTCATTATCATGGGCGTGAAACCCGACCAACCAGTGCCCGAATATCGACACGCAGACCCGTCCGCAAACGCCCCAAAACACAAAACCCCAACCGCCAATTAGGAACAGCAGGATCGCCACGGGGATTTGCTGCAACATCGATGTACGCTGTAGCCCTACCATAAATTTGTCGCCTGTGAGCTTTTCGGGAAAGGCAAACTCAACGTCATGTTTCAAATGTAGCTTGCAATGAATTTGCCACCAAAAATCTTTAAGTATATGTGATTGATGGGTGAAGAACGGATGGCACTCCGTTTGGCGCTGCGCCCAATCTCGCATGTCATGTGTATACATCATCGTGAAAGGCCCGCCCAGCCCGACAAGCGTTCCGAGGTAAACCCCGAGCCGTTCCAACCAAAGCGGGCAATCAAAACTGTCGTGAATAAGCTTTCGGTGCATCCCGATAGAATGACCGCCGCAAAGTATAACGGCGCAGCTTATGAAAAACGCAGCCAGCGCGCCCCATGAGAAGAAGGCGCTTCCGCCAATCACCCATCCCAAAAACATGGCGGTGAACCATATAGATTTAACAGGGCTCCAGCGCACCGCGCCGTCACGGCAATCCGCTTCGGGCTGCGGTTGTACGCGCCTGTCAACGCCGCGCATTAACGGCTCTGGGGTAAGTCGCGGGCAATGACTTCCTCGATCAAATAATCTGCGCTTTGTTTAACGGCCATATTTTGCAGAGGCCCAAAATACCAGACGGGATCCAGCAGGCGCTTATATTTCACGATCAGCGTCACTTCGGTTTGCCCCGACGGCAGGGTTTTCATATCAACCTGCGTTCCCTTGATGGTCAAATATTTCGAGAAATAACTCGTATCTTTGACAATTTCCGTTCGCACAAAGTCGTCACCAACTTCAGCGATTTTCAACCACGTTTCGCCCTCATGCACATTGGTAAACCCCCAGCGTTTGTAAGTGAAATGCAGCTTATGCACATCACCTGCATTAAGCGATCCTGCTTCGACATTTACGGGCAGTGGAAAGATAGACAGGAAGGCATGGCGACGACCGTCAAAGGTAATCGGCTTTGCCATATTGGCTTTAATTTGCGGGATCGTCGCGTCCACAATTTGCGTTCGCGAGACCGTTTTATTGCGTTCAAAACTCAAACTTGGCGATACCCCTTCCACGGATAAAACCATAATCACCAATGGCAGGACCGAAGCACGAAGTTTCGAACGGTCAGTGTCTTTCACATCGGGACTTAAGAAAAATACGAGCGCCGATATCACAATGTAAATCGGCAGGAAAAATGCGACGCAGACAAAACCTTCAAATAACAAAGCGGATGAGCCGAGCATTATAATCAATGCCGAAAAAAGGTGCCGCTCAAAACGCGCTATTTTGCTCATGCCACTCGGCGGCGGAAGAAAATAGTAAATCGCGACAGACGCCAAATAGGGAACCGAAATATATAACAATGCCGTTGTGCCAAACCGACTATCCAGTAATGTTCGCAGAATTAAAAAGCATAAGCCAGTTAGCAAGAAGTATCGTAACCACTTTGGATATTTATGAGTGTCTTCAATCGTCATGATCCTGTCCTCTCGAAGCGCTTTCACGCTTATTTCAAAGGATCACAATTTTGAAACGCCATCAATGTGACCCATTAGCCCTTATTTTCAAAGGTCGTCTTAGGATGCACCCCATCCACATAACCCATGAAGGGCGGGTGGATGGAATAGCCGCAGAGTTCTTGCGCGCGCTTTGGTAGCTCTGTGGCGACCTTCGGCGGCACAACTAGCGTCATAGTCTCAAGCGGGCGCATAAAGCCTGAGCAATATTGCGGCGTGATGATCGTGCGCGGCGCAGTTGATCTGTTCGCCCCGCCCCTATGCCAGAGTGTCCCCTTCGCCAACATCACAGAGCCCGCAGGCATAACCGCTTTGAGCGCGTCTGCCCGCGCGCCGGGATCGTCAGACACCTCTCGTATGTTCTTATCCGCAAATGTTCCATCCGCCACAGAACCTTCAACTGCCTCATCTCCCCAGAGATGGCTTTGCGGGAGGAACTCCGTCGCGCCATTGTCCTCCGTCAGACCATCAATCGCCCAAAAGGCGCTGGTCTGGAACGCTTGTCGCGGACGCGGCAAGGCGCAGTGGCTATCGTCGTGATGCCAAGGCTGCGCCGTTTCGCCGGGGTGCAGCTTGATCGCCAGCATAGACGAGAGCAGGCACGACGCACCCAAATCTGTTTCGGCAAAGGCAAGCGCAAGTGGATGGATCGCGAGGTTCGCAAAGACAGAATGTTTCGCCAGCAAAGCATAGACGCGGTTGCTCTTTAGGCCTTCAAAATCATTGCGCCCCTTTGGCCCGCTTTCCAAATAGGGCGTGAGCGCAGCACGGATCGCCTCAAGTTCCTCGGCGCTTAAAACCGAGTTGAAAATGATATAGCCGTCTCGATCATAATCGGCCTTCACCGCATCAAATGTTCGTCCGCCGAGCCACGGCGCTATCTCGTTTTCATAATCCATATCTCACCAGACAATTTTTACTAGCAGTGGTCAATAGAAAGACGATCCGCTACCGTGCACGCAGAATCGAAATTACCACCCGAAAGATCAATATGCCGCTCAATACTTCCGCCAGTCCAAGCGTCACTGACGCCCTTAATACACGCCTCACCGTCAGAGATTTTCTGGACACGCCTGTGCCAAATGATGTGTTGACGGCGCTGTTTGAAGCCGCGCGGCGCGCCCCGTCCGGCGGCAATCTACAGCCGTGGAAAGTGCATGTTTTAACGGGCGACGCGCTCTCGGGTTTTGTGAAACTCGGTTTAGAAACGGCCATGTCAGGCAAGCAAGAAACGCCGACCCATCCTGGTTATCCCTCTCCACTCTGGGAACCGCAACGTACATGGCGCCATAAAATGGGCGAAGACATGTATTCGATTTTGGGCATTCCGCGCGAGGATAAACCTGCGCGCATGAAACAAATTTTGGAAAATATGAAGTTCTTTGGCGCGCCTGTTGGGATCATTATCACGGGCAATAAAGACCTGAACATGCCGCAATATTTGGACATTGGCATTTACCTGCAAACGCTGATGTTGCTCGCGCGCGAAGCGGGGTTTCACACCGCGCCGCAAGGCTGGTGGCGACAGTTTCCTTCTGTTAGCGCCGCGAAGCTAAATATCCCCGAAGACGAAGAAGTTATGGTCGGCATGGGGATGGGTTACGGCAATGCTGATGCGCCCATAAATGACCTCGTTACGGATAGAGGGACGCTGGCGGAAACGGTACAGTTCTATAGCTAAGGCGCGTTAGTCTGTCTTCTGAAATTCGCCGTTAAATTCAATCTCTATGGTGTCGAAATCAAACTTATCGCCTGCCATAGGGAGATATTTCGTGATCCCGTAATCCGACCGCTTGATCGCGCCGCGCGCTTCGAAGCTCACGGTGTATTTTCGGGTGAGTGGACTTTTAAGACCGCCGAGAAATTTTACTTTAAATTCAATAGGCTGAACGATACCCTTTAAGTTAAGTTCGCCTTTCGCAATACCCGCATTTTCGCCCGTAACCGTGATGTCTTCCAGCGTGAAGATGGCCTGCGGAAAGGCAGCGCTATCGAGCCATGACGGGCCGATGAGCTTGGCCTGAAAATCCGAATTATTCACATCAAGGCTAGCTGTTTGCGCCGTTAATGTGGCCCGCGCAGCCGACGGATTATCGATGTCAAAATCGAGCGACCCGTCGATGTCATTAAACCGTCCGACATAAGACGAGAGGCCAAAATGGCTGATGCGGACAAACAAAGCCGCGTGGTCTTTATCCAGCGTATAAGCGCCCGCTTTAAAGGCCTCTTGCGCGTTGACATTGACTGTTGGCGTAAGTGTTGAGCATGCTGAAAGACATAGCGCCGTTCCGAAAATTAAGCCGCGTAAAACTCTCATTATCCGCGCACCCACTCTCCAGATTTCCCGCCTGATTTCTCCAGCAGTTTAATATCACCAATCACCATCTCGCGGTCAGCTGCTTTAAGCATATCATAAATCGTAAGGCAGGCCGTAGACACGCCCGTTAGCGCTTCCATCTCTACGCCCGTTTGCCCCGTCGTCTTTGTCTCCGCCCAAACCAAAAGCCCCGGCAAATCAGCATCAACCGTAATGCGAACTTTAATTTTAGAAAGCGGGAGCGGGTGACAAAGTGGGATCAAAGCCGCCGTCTGCTTCGCGCCCATAACGCCCGCCAATTCCGCGATGGATATGACGTCGCCTTTTTTCGCATTCCCGGACGTCACCAGCGCCAAAGTATCGGCTGCCATAGCAACCTGCCCGCAGGCCACGGCACGTCTTTGCGTGACAGATTTGTCGCCAACGTCCACCATAGCGGCGCGGCCGTCTTCATCGAAATGTGTCAGCTTGCTCATGACGTTTTCCTTACACTTCGCCAAGGCGCGGCATAAGTTCAACCATGTTACATGGTTTGTGGCGACTATCCAATTGGGCGCAGATCACCTTGTCCCACCCATCTTTCACGGCCCCGTTCGACCCAGGCAAGCAAAATACAAATGTCTCGCCAGCTAAGCCAGCGCAAGCCCGTGACTGAAGCGTTGAAAGTCCTACAGTTTTAAAGCTCTCCATGTGGAAAACCACAGAAAATCCGTCGATAACTTTATCAAACAACGGCATAACGGCTTCGACCGTGATATCCCGCCCCGTTAAACCCGTTCCGCCCGTGGTAATAACAGCGTCAACAGAGCTATCCTCAATCCATTGACGTAAAGTTTTCTGAACTCCATCAACCGTGTCCCGAACAAGGCTGCGTCCCGCTAGTGTGTGTCCAGCCTCTGTGATACGCGCCGCTAAAATATCGCCCGATGTATCTGTGCTTGCCGTGCGCGTGTCCGACACGGTTAATACCGCTATTCGAACAGGCTTGAACTCTAAGCTTTCGTCAATTCCTGCCATAATTTTACCTTGAATTTTAAAGCGCCTTAATCCCAACGCAGTATATCTTGCGCGTCTTGAGCGCGCGGTTCAATCCATTTTTCGCCCATATGTGTTTGCTCTTTTTTCCAAAGAGGCGCACGACTTTTCAAATAATCCATTAGAAAATCTGCGGCTTCGAACGCCGCCCTGCGGTGCACGCTTGCCGCGGCGACAAACACAATTGGATCTTTGGGTGTCATTTCCCCTACGCGGTGAATGACCTGCCACGCTGTGATATCCCAACGCCGCGAAGCCTCTTGGCCCATGGTAGAAATTTCGTTTTCTGTCATGCCCGGGTAATGCGTTAGCGTCAGGCTTTGTGTGTTATCATCATGGCGGACGATGCCTGTGAAACTGACAATCGCCCCCGCGCCGACTGTGGTTTCGCGGAAGGATTTAAGAGCGGCTTCCGGATCAAAGCTATCTGGCGTGATTGTAACGCTCATCGCTTAGCCGCCACTTAAGGGAGACATGAAAGCAATTTCATCACCATCATTTACGGGGGCATTCCCCGTCATCATATCTTGATTAATTGCGGCGCGGTTTCCGGGCCTAGCGAGAGCTTGACCAAGAACTGTGTTTTCCGCTGAAAGCCATGCCTTTAGACTTTCCAAATCCGTTACGGCATCTGGTAGTTTTACAGTCAACTCAGGCGAGCTTTCCGATAATCGGCCAAAGAATAAAATCTTAATCATGACGCCTCACTATCATGCGGCGCTTGCCCTGTCAGGCCTGATTTTACAGCGCGCCGAAGATCCTCTGGCGTATCAACATCTAATGCAAAACACGTTTCCAGTGATATCGTTCTCGTTTGAAAGTTCTGTGATGTCCCCCGCATACCTTTATCACCCGATAAATATCGCAAAGCGTTCATAGCCTGCCCTGTGAAGACAGCCGGTGGTTGAAGAAAATCGTCTATAGAGCTGTAAATGCACATATTTATTTCTGAATTTAACAATAAGCGCTTAACGTGATCCACCGGCACGAAGGGCATATCCGCAAGCATAATACAAACACTAGAGGTGTGCACATCTTGCATAGCCAGCGCGATAGATTCGCCTTGCCCAGTTTGAGGCGTAGGGTTTTCGACAAGGTCAAAACCACTTTTGAGAAATAGATTTGCCCGCTTTGCATGACCCGGCGGTACAACAGCTAACCGGCGCGCGAAACTAATTTCGGTCGACATATCAATGACATATTGCGCAAGGGGTTTACCATTTAAATTCGCAAGCAATTTATCGCTATCGCCAAAGCGGACAGAAAGTCCGCTTGCCGGAATTAAGAGCGTGCAGTCTTGGGGTAACATAGATCATCTGTACGCCTAAAGCAGGGCTTTGACTATTCCTGTTTTGCGCGTATCACAGACCTATGATTACTGTTGAAGAAGCTCTAGCACATATTGAAACTGCGCGTGTATTACCGCGTGTTCAAACCGTAGCATTGCGTGAAGCAATTGGAAAAACAACAGCAGAGGATATCACGGCCCGCCTGACACATCCGCCCCTCGCCGCCTCCGCGATGGATGGGTATGCCGCGCGCTTTAAGGACACCTCAAAACGCGGCAAGACACTCACCGTAATTGGCGAAGCGCCCGCTGGCGCGCCCTTTGACGGCCATGTCAACGCAGGCGAAGTCGTGCGCATCTTTACAGGCGGCGTCCTGCCCGATGGGGCCGACACGATCATTATCCAAGAAGACGTAACGCGTACGGACGGGCACATTACCGTCGACGAAGCCCAAGGCACACCTCGGCATATCCGCAAAGCCGGATTAGATTTCAAGACGGGTGATGTCCTAATTCGCAAGGGCACACGCATGGGGCCTGCTGAGATCGCAATTGCTGCTGCGGCGAATCACGCAGAGCTAAAGATTAACACGCCCTTGAAAGTCGCGATCTTAACTGGCGGCGATGAGCTTATACCTCCAGGGGCAACCCCAAAGCCGGGACAAATCATCAACTCTAATCCCTTTGGTCTTGCAGCCTTGATAGAAAGCTGGGGCGCGGAGGCGATTGTTCTGCCGCAAGCGAAAGACAGCATTGAGAGCATTCTTAGCGCGCTTGAGCGTGCAAAAGACGCCCAAATCATATTGCCCGTAGGCGGGGCCTCGGTAGGTGATCATGATTATATGCGCCGAGCCTTCGCGCAAGCAGGCCTTGAGATGGTTTTTGAAAAGGTCGCGGTTCGCCCGGGCAAACCCACTTGGTTTGGTAAATTGGGCGAAGCCTGCGTGCTTGGTCTCCCCGGGAACCCTGCCTCCGCACTGGTTTGCGCGCATATATTCTTGCGCGCCGCATTAGGGCACACGACACCGCCCATATTAAAAGCCCAGCTTACGATCCCAGTTTCCGCCAATAAAGCACGCCAAGCCTATAACCGCGCCGCGGCAGCCATAAATACGCATGGACAGCTTTGCGTCACGCCCATGCCCAAGCAAGATAGCTCTTTAATACGCCCTTTCCTGACGGCGAATGCATTGATGGTCATGCCCCCGAATAGCGGGCCTTGGGTGGCTGGCGATATCGTTGACATTATCTCCCTTGGCGCTGACATGCTCGCTTTAAATGACTTGCCGCAGAGCGAATAGGCGTTAGATAGCCTTATGAACGACACAAACACCACAGATACGCCCGCCGAAGCAACGGTAGAGACCTCCAACATGGGATCATGGCAAGCCCAAATGGCCCATGAACCTGACGGCGGAGAGCGCCTTGATAAATGGCTCGCGGGATGGACGGATTTATCGCGCTCTCGCCTTCGCGCGCTGATCGACACAGGCCAAGTGCGCGGCGACGGCGATATTTGCGCTAATCCATCGGCCAAAGTGATCCCCGGTACGGAATATGCGGTCTTCGTCCCGCCGCCCGTCGATGACACGCCAACGCCCGAAAATATCCCGCTAGATATTCTCTTTGAGGACGATCAGTTAATCGTGGTCAACAAGCCATCTGGCATGACCGTTCACCCCGCGCCCGGCTCTCGCACAGGAACGCTCGTTCACGCCTTGCTCCATCATTGCGCCGACAGCCTCTCTGGGATTGGCGGCGTGCTGCGGCCTGGGATTGTTCACCGCATCGACAAAGACACCTCAGGCGTTTTAGTCGTCGCCAAAACGGACCGCGCGCATCGGTACCTCTCTAAGCAATTTGCCAAACATACGATTGAGCGGCTTTATATCTGCTTCACGCGCGGCGGGCCTAAGCCCCGTTCGGGCACCATCGAGAGCCGCCTCGCCCGCAGTCAACATGACCGTAAAAAAATCGCTGTCGTACGCGGCACCGTTGGGAATATAGATATTAGCGAGCACGGCCGCCATGCAATCACGCATTATGAATTTACTAAAGGCTACGGCCAGCAACCCAATGCCGCTCTCGGTAGCCCCCAAGTCAGCCGCATTGAATGCCGATTGGAAACAGGCCGTACGCACCAAATCCGCGTACACCTCGCCCATGTTGGTTGCCCGCTTTTAGGAGATCCACTCTATGGAAAACAGCGCGCCTTTTTGACAACAAAAAACCCCGGAGAACTCGCCGTACGCGAAGGCCTCTCAACCTTCAAACGCCAAGCCCTCCACGCGGCAAAACTAGGGTTCATCCACCCCATATCAAAAGAGTTCATGACCTTCGAAAGCCCCCTCCCGCCAGATATGGCGAAATTGGAGAAGTTGTTTCAAGGCCTTAATACGCCCGACGCACTTGATCGCGCGGATTATTAGAACATCACGGAGCGCCGCATACGCCTCGTGACATGCGCGCCAACCCGGCTTCAACTGTATTCAAGTCCATTTTTTTACGGCGCTTATTTACATTTTCGGGGTCTTCCAGTGGCTGTAACGTCAACATGTTTTCTTCATTACATTCCCAAGTCGGTTGTGTGCCATATCTCTGTTTTCGGTCTGAATTCACAGCAACACGATCCCAAAGGTAAGCATAATTCCCCTTATCAATACCACGCCATTTTTTTAAATACGGCTCCATACGGCTAAGCGCCAAAGATTGCAGCTCCACATGATTATCAGCATGCTGTACGAGGATCCACGCCCCAGACGAAATTTTATCTCCGAAACGTCGGCGGTCTATCCAATCATATTGCTCCAGTAGGTTTTTCATAAACACTGTCGATTTTTCATCCACAAGCGCCGTATGCGCAGAGGCACGAACGCGAAGCCAATGCTCTGCGCCGACTTCATCCTCGGTTCTGGAATTAATGAAAACGCGCCTTGCGGATTGATCTTCAATCCATAGCTCCGCTATTTCGGCTTGCGTTTTCGCAATATGTTTTTTCCGGCTTTTCTTATAGCTGACTTGCGCTTGATGATCTTGTGTCGAAGCTTTGATTTGTTTTGAAAACATTTTATCGCCCATTTCAAATGGCGCTTTACACGTATCAAAACTTGCCGCGTTTGTTGCAATCCGCACTCCCGCATCAGTGAGCAGCATTGCCACATATTCTTCTGGCGGTAGCGTCGTAAGTTTTGAATCAAGCAAGGTTTTATAGTCGGGCAGTTTGGCTTGATCACCACCCTTATTAAAAACCCAATCGCAATAATCAAATGCCATAGCCTGCGTTGGCTCTGCCGGCAGATCGTTTACAGGGTCAGCCACCGCCGCAACATTGAACGCCATGAAAAGCGCAGTATAAATAAATCGTCTCATTGGCACAATTCGCCTCCTTTAATACGAGAGCCCCAAGTGAGAGATAAATTTAGAAAAACTGCAAATGCGTATGCGTAAATAAGCCGTATTATACGTAAAAGGGCGGCTTCGCTCGCCTGCGATGCGCGAAAAGGCGCTTTAAAGCCAGTTTACAGACTTCAACGTCTTTAAACCATTACGGCTGACCGGGACGACAACATCATTTACCAATGTAATTTCGCCGTTTCGGCCCAATTGCTTGATATGTTTAACGGCCGATTTAGCAATCCACCACGACCTGTGCGGTCTCTGTCCGTCAATCTCGCCCATTTCAGATATTGCATCAGATAACCTGATAAGCAGCATGTGCTCGCCGGCTGATGTATAGACACGCACATAATGATCCTCTGCGGAGAGCGCGTAAATACCCCCTTCCCGCAAATTAAGAGGTAGCCTCTCTCGCAATTTGGAACGGATTGAAATATCACCAAGTGGATTTACGGATTTATGTTTAGGATCCTCTGGCGTTGTTTCCGCCTTTTTTGAGCGACGTCTAAACGCTCTTTCCAAGACTAAAATTAACGCCATTACGATCCAAACAAAGGCCACGGTGACTTCAATCGAAGGCAATTCATGAGCTTCATAAACCGCAAATAAGGCCTTTAAAACAAAGTAAGTCCCTAAGATTGAACCAGTTATAAATTTCACCAGATTACGTCTAAGGCCGATAAGGTCTAAAATAATATCACTTAGAAAAATTCCAACACCGCCAATCAAACAAAGATAAATCCAAAACGCAAAACGTTCCTCAAAATCTAGCTCTGCCGTAACACTTGGTGAAAAGAAAATCAGAATACCGGCTAAAACCATGCAGGCAACGAACAAAGTCATTAACTTAACGCCCGTTTTTTTAACCCAAGGCGGAATTTTTGTTGAGCTGACTGACATGAATCCAATTACATTTTCAAAGGGGGTTTACCCATAACAAAGCCTTCCTTAGAAAATCAAGCGAATGGTAAGTATTCAACCTCATTGACTCTATTTAGAAATTATACTAATTAGATTAAATGCTAAATAGTAACGCATTCAAAGCTATCGCCCATCCTGTGCGCCGCGACATCTTAAAACGCCTACGCGCCGGCCCGCAAACGGCGGGTAATTTGGCCGAGCATTACGAGATATCCAAACCTAGTCTTTCCTCGCATTTTTCTGTGCTCAAAGAGGCTGACTTGATCTTCGCTCGGCGTGAGAAAAATCACATTTATTACAATTTGAATCTGACAGTTGCGAATGAAGTTCTCAGCACGGTTATGGATTTATTTGGCATAGAAAAGGAGAATTAGAAATGAACCGCAAACCTCTGTTTTTTAGTATTATTTGTATCCTTATAACTTGCGCGATTAGCGCATATGCATGGCACGGCCTTCCGGTTATGGATCAGTATCCCGTACATTGGGATGCCCAAGGCAAACCGAATGGATTTAGCAGTAGAAACGGTGTTTTATTCAATCTGATATTATTTCCGGCTGTCTCTGTTTTCATGACAACAGTGTTTTATCTCATGCCAAAAATAGAACCCTTGCAGAAGAATTTAGAAGAAAGCCGAAGCGCTTATAATACCGTATGGGTCTTGTGTATGCTTTTGATGACGGGTGTTGGTGGGTTAATCGCTTATGCTTATATTGGCGGCGAAAAAGGCGCAGAACTGGGTGCTTCGCCGCGCGTAGTTGTCATCGGCATGTCGCTTTTGTTTATTGGCATTGGGAATGTATTGGGGAAAGTTCGGCAGAACTTCATGCTCGGCATTCGTACGCCCTGGACACTTTCGTCCGAGCTGTCATGGGAGAAAACACACCGCTTAGGCGGGCGCGGCTTTGTCCTCGGTGGCCTACTCTCAATTGCCGTCGCCGTCATCGCTCCGCAATATGCCTTCGGTTTTTTCACAGCCTTCGTTCTGCTCATCGCCGTGGTCTCTTTCCTCTATTCCTACATCATCTGGAAAAGCGATCCAAATAAGCGGAGTTAGGCAAATGTGAATTACAGCTTAAAGCAAAGTTCAAAGTCAGATGAGCGCAATTCATCAAGACGAAACCTGCGAATAACATTGCCATCTTTTTCGCGGATAAGAATGTAAGCTGGTTTTTTTATCAGGTTACGCGTTCTTTTTTTTATAATCGCTGGTATGAGTTTCTCTACTGTCCCGCAAGGCGCAGCGATGACACGACGTTCCCGTTCTTCTGTCACGGCGGGACGTATGCGGGCTATGATTTTCGCCGCAGTTTTCACTTCGCCTGTTTCAGAATAAATAGCGGGAAGCGTTTCATACTCTACGCGCGCAGGCATGATGGTGATTGTTTCTGCCTGCATCACATACTTCGCCGGACAAGTAATATATTCCACACCAGAAGGCTTAATCACAATGGTCTCTGTTACCTTTTCGAGTACATCATCTACAAATTCAAAAGCGCCAAGAGATGTTGAAATATCAAATGTCTTAACACCATTGCTATCAACAGAGCGCGTGACATTTATATCTGGATCACATGTGCCATCTTGGGCAACTACTGTTTGCCCATATAAAAATATGGCGTAAAAGAATAATTGATACCAATATCGACCCTTTGAAATACATGTCGTCATCATGGCAGACGCTCTTCCGGCATTTCGACAAAGCATGTTTTTACTCGCTCCCCGCTGACATTATGAATGACAAAATGAGCTGGCGAAACAAGATGCTCATACTGAACGTCTTTCGTTTTTTTTGAGGTAATTTTTTCCGTTACGAGAGCGGGAACAACCACGATTTCACGTTCTTCCATTTTAGTTTGCGGCAACCCAATCGTAACAATAATGCGGTGAGGCGTTTCTAATGTTCCATCATCATTATATGTCGCTGGAAATACCTTGGCCTCTTTCGGCGGCGGGCCAATGATAATTTTTTCACCTATTGTGCCATAAACGGCTGGAATATTAATAAACTCAGATATTGCACTTGGAACGACCACCGTTTTCATGCGTGTTTCAGATATGGCGGGTACGAATTCAAGCTCACCATACGGACTAGTGACCTCCATGACCTCTTCGCCTGTCACCAACGTTATGGGCGTTGTAACTATCGCGTCTCCACATAGAGAGTATTTAGCGGCATTTACGGGTTTTGCGTTCGATTTAAGCGGCGTCGCCTCAGCGTTAGAAGCCAGAAACGGACAAGCTGTGAGCATTAAAAACGACACGAAAACGAAGACTTGGGTTATAACTTTATGCATAATCGCACGTTAGCACCTTAATTTAGAAACACGAAACAACGTTCACATTTTCGTGGGTTTTAGACTCTGCCCCTTTAAACTTGCGCCTTGCACCCTATATTAGCCTTTCGAATGATGATGAGAGAGCAATTTCATGGCTAAAGCTAAGACATTACCTGCAAAGCGCGCGGCGAAAGACGCCAGCTATAGCGGCAATATGAGCCTTTCGGTTTCGCTAAATCCGGAACAGGGTCTTAACCGCTATCTCTCAGAGATTCGCAAATATCCCATGCTTGAAAAGGGTGAAGAGTTTCGTCTTGCAAAAGCCTGGGTTGAAGAGGGCAATACTGACGCCGCCGAAAAAATGGTAACCTCTCACCTACGTCTCGTAGCGAAAATCGCTATGGGTTATCGGGGCTATGGCTTGCCTATTGGGGAAGTTATTTCAGAAGGCAATGTCGGCCTGATGCAAGCCGTAAAGAAATTTGACCCAGATAAGGGCTTCCGCCTGTCCACCTATGCGATGTGGTGGATCCGCGCCGCCATTCAGGAATATGTCCTTCGGAGCTGGTCGCTTGTGAAAATGGGTACGACCGCCGCCCAGAAGAAACTGTTTTTCAACCTTCGCCGTATGAAAGGTGAGATGAAAGCTATCGAGGATGGCGATCTGCGCCCTGAGCACGTTAAAAAAATCGCTACCAGCCTAAACGTGAAAGAAAGCGAAGTTCACAATATGAACCGCCGCATGTCCTTTGGCGGAGATAGCTCTTTGAACGTGCAAATTGGCGGCGAAGACGGCAGTTCTGAATGGCAAGATTGGCTCGAAGATGATGGCGAGAGCCAAGAAACTGTCCTCGCCGAATCGCAAGAACATGACGCACGTATGGACCTTCTTAAGGATGCTATGTCCGATTTAAACGAACGCGAACAGCACATCATCCAAGAGCGCCGCCTCTCCGAGAAACCCAAAACCCTCGAAGAGCTGGCTGGGGTTTATAATGTTAGCCGTGAGCGCATTCGCCAAATCGAAGCGCGCGCTTTTGAAAAATTGCAAGAAGCGATGATGAAAGCTGCTGGAACTGCGGGCTTAATTGAGGGGTAAAACACCCTAAAGGTTCATATAGTTAACGCCGCGGTAACCGTTTTACCGATAAAATGGCATATGAATCCGTTTCGCAATCAATCCCGGCGCAGAATACCGCCTTCTGACGTAGGCAACGAAGCCCCAATCGCATTGATCGTTACGGATGACCGCGAACGCCAAGAGCATATTGCCATTCATTTAATGGCCAAAGACTTCGTTATAAGCTATGCGGATTTTGACGGTGATACACTGAGAGAAATTCCGCAATATGCCCCACATGTTATTTTAGTTTCACTATCAACACATGTCGACAAGGCACAAGATATTCGCAAAGTTTTAAAATCACACTTCGCCGATCATATGCCCCCCTGCATCGCCATATTCACAGAAGACAGCAATTATTTATCTGTGAACACTAAATATTTTAACAGTGTAATCTTTCCACCTGCGCATGCTTCACAAATTGCAACTCGAGTCGATTCGCTCTTACGTTTAAACATGATGGAAATAGAAATCATTCGCCGCATAGAAACTTTACGCGAAACATTTGGTATTCATCACACGCTTTCGGACGACATTGCTACGCGCCCATATCGTATATTGTTTATTGGCAAAGCCTCACCAGAATTCATGGTCATCATAAATGCCTTGCAAGAAAAGAATGTTGAAGTCGTCGCAGCATTCACAACCTTTACAGCTTTTGATTACCTACATGAAAGTGAGTTTGATGCTGTGGTCATGAACGCCCTTGTCGATAGCGAGCCAGCTATGACGATTTGTGAAACTATGCGGCGCAATTCAAAACTCTACCATGTTCCGTCACTTTTTTTAGTCAAAGACGATACCTTTGATGAACATGAAAAAGCCTTTGCCAAAGGTGCGCGTGACATTATCTATTGCAATTCTGAAACAGCCGAAATTAATGGGCGAATATTAGAACTCGCCAATTACCACCGGATTCATTCACAACTCAAACAAGAATTTGATGATATTGGTAACAACGCCTGTTTGGACGACGCCTCAAAAACATATAATTCCGAGTTTTTCAGTGCTCATATGCGCCGAGTTTGCAAAGATGTGAGAACACAGGGACAGTTTTTAGGCCTCATTACACTGAAAATTTGGCCTAATGATGCTTATAATATTTCGTCACAAAGTCTCGACCAAGCCAATGCGAAAATTGGTGGTATGATTAAAAGCATGGTACGCATGCAGGACATTACCGCGCGGATTAGCACTGACACATTCATGATTGCTATCATAGATGAAACACACACCAATATTTCCATAATAACGAAACGTCTCCAAGGCGTTATAGAAGCTGCAACATTTCAAGATGCTACTAAAAACGGAAAAGCGTTTACTGTAAAACTTACGCTAAACACAAGCCAACTCACCGCTTCCGAAAATAGCGATCGTCTTATTACCCGCAGCCTTGTTGCGATAGAAACGGAAACGGCTGCGTAACCCCTATGCCATCAAAGCCATGAGTGCTTTGACAGTTCCTCTCAGACGCACATCTGGTTTTTGAAAATTACCTGACACTAAAATCGTTTGATCGGGGCGGAGTTTCCAGCCGCTGTTTTGCGTGATCGCGTTCATGAACACGCTCGGATCATCTACGTCTTGATGACGCACGGTCATCACAAGGCCGCGTGGCCCAGCGTCGATCTTTTCAATATGAGCGCGGCGGCACAAGCGTTTGATTTTCATAACTTTTAACAAGCTTTCAACCTCATCAGGCAGTTTACCGAAACGGTCAATCAGCTCTGCGCCCAGCGCGTCCGCTTCGGCGTCATCCGCCACTGCCGCGATACGGCGATAGGTGGCGAGGCGCAGGTTGAGATCTTCGACATATGTGGCGGGGATCAAGATCGCAACGCCGACATTGACCTGCGGCGACCACGCTTGATCGACCACAACTTCGCCGTCGCGCATTTCTGCCACGGCCTCTTCGAGGAGGTGCTGGTATAGCTCTACGCCAACATCTTTGACATTACCCGATTGCTCTTCGCCCAGCGGATTACCACCGCCGCGCATATCCAAATCATGGCTCGCGAGATTAAAGCCCGCGCCCAGCGTATCGAGTGATTGCAGAATTTTCAGGCGCTGTATCGCGCCGTCGGTTACGATGTGTTGACCTGGCGTTGTGAGGTAAGCATAGGCGCGCACGCGCGAACGTCCAACACGGCCACGCATTTGATAAAGTTGCGCGAGACCAAAGCGATCGGCACGGTAAACAATCATTGTATTGGCGCGCGGAATATCAATCCCGCTCTCGATGATCGAGGTCGACAACAGCACATCATATTGCCCATCGTAAAACGCCGTCATGATCTCCTCCAGCGTCCCGCCTGCCATTTGCCCGTGGGCGACAACATAGCGAACCTCGGGGACATGCTCGCGCATAAATTCTTCGAGGCGCGCAAGATCGGCAATGCGCGGGGCAACGAAGAAACTCTGCCCGCCGCGATAACGCTCCCGCAACAGTGCTTTACGGATCGACACTTCATCGAAATCGGCGACGTAGGTTCGCACAGCGAGGCGATCCACAGGCGGCGTCGCGATCAAGGATAAATCCCGAATACCCGACAGCGCCATCTGGAGCGTCCTCGGAATAGGCGTCGCCGTTAGCGTCAGCACATGCACATCCGCGCGCATAGATTTCAGGCGTTCTTTATGGGCCACGCCAAAGCGCTGCTCTTCATCAATAATCATCAGACCGAGATCAGAGAACTTAATTGTCTTCGCGAGCAAAGCATGCGTGCCAATAATAATCTCGCAGCGCCCATTGGCGAGCTGCTCTTTCGCTGTCTTGGCATCCGCGTTTGAGACCAGACGCGAGAGCTGCCGCACATTCACGGGCCAGCCACGGAAGCGCTCTGAGAATGTTTTAAAATGCTGGCGGCACAGGATCGTCGTCGGCGCAACTATCGCAACTTGTTTGCCCGTCATCGCCACAGCGAACGCCGCGCGCAAGGCGACTTCGGTTTTGCCAAACCCAACATCGCCGCAAATCAAGCGATCCATCGGGCGGCCACTGCTTAAATCGGAAAACACATCCTCAATCGCCGAGAGCTGGTCGTCCGTTTCGGCGTAAGGGAAGCGCGCGCAAAACTCGTCATATATGCCGTCGGGCATGGTGACAGGATCAGCCTTACGCAGCGCCCGCTTGGCGGCAATCGCAATCAATTCGCCCGCCATTTCGCGCAGGCGGTTTTTGGCTTTGGCCTTGCGGGATTGCCACGCCACACCGCCGAGCTTGTCCAGCATCGGATTTTCAGGCCCCGATCCGTAGCGCGACAACAGCTCTATGTTTTCAACAGGCAGGTAAAGTTTCGCCCCACCGTGATAGGCCAGTTCCAAACAATCATGCGGCGCGTCTTGCACCGATAATGTTTTCAGCCCCAGATAACGCCCAAGTCCGTGGTCAATATGAATAATAAGGTCGCCTGGATGCAGCGCCCCTGCTTCGGCGATAAAGTTCTTCGCTTTGCGTTTACGCCCGCTACGCACGAGGCGGTCACCCAAGATATCTTGCTCGGAGATAACCACCAGATCATCAAAGACAAAGCCTTGGTCAATCGGCAGGAGGACGCGGCGAATAGACCCCGCAGGGATCGCCATTGCGTCTGGCCCGCGCGAAGAAAACTCCGTCTGCACGCCGTGATCGTCGAGGACATTCCCAAGACGGTCCGTCGAGCCTTCCGTCCAACTTGCAATCAATATGCGTTTCTTAGCATTCTGTAGCGCGATGATATGTTTACGCAGCTCGTCGAAAACATTGACGTTTTCTGTACGGCGTTCCGGCGAAAAGTTCCGCCCGAGCTTACCGCCAAAATCGACCATATTTTCCGCGTCAGGCACAAAGGGCGTATGCGCGCGAACCGTCAGCGGCGCGGTAATTTCGCCCCATTCTTTGTCCAGAATATAAAGCTGCTCTGGCGGGAGCGGACGGTAGACACCAGCTGTCTTGGCGGGGTCACCTGACCCCGTATCACGGTCGGCGGCATATTGCGCGCGGCTGTCGTAAAAATCGGCAATGACGTCGCGGCGCTCGGCCCGCGCGTCCGATAACATGCCGTCATAAGCAAACAGCGTCCCTGGCCCTGCGTAATCAAACAATGTTTCCGTGCGGTCATAAAACAGCGGCAGGAAATGCTCCACGCCTTGCGGGCGGATGCCTTCGATGACAGACGCATAGAGCGGGTCTTTGCTGATGCCGCCGCCAAAGCTCGCGATATATTTTTTGCGAAAACGGCTGATATCCTCATCCGCCATGAAGACTTCGGACACAGGCGAGAGGATGATTTCCGTGAGCTGTTTCGTCGTGCGCTGACTATCCACATCAAAGGCGCGAATCGTCTCCAACTCATCGCCGAAAAAGTCGAGCCTGATAGGCTCATCAAAACTCGGCGGGAACACATCGACAAGGCCGCCGCGAATAGCAAAATCCCCAGGCTCCATCACGGTCGACGCGCGCGCATAACCATTGACGGATAAGTATTTCTCTAAATCTTCGCGCTGTAATATTTGGCCAGGTTTGGCGCTAAAGCCTGCACTGCGAATAATATCGCGCGGCGGGACGCGCTGCATGGCCGAAGAAATCGTCGTGACGATAATCATCGGCATCTCAGGCGGCGTATTAGCCAGCGTATAAAGCCCAGCCGCACGGCCTGCCGCCGCATTACGGCTGGGCGACACACGGTCAAACGGCAGGCAATCCCATGCAGGCAGATTTATACAGGGCAAATCGGGGGCGAAGAACGCGCAGCTCTCGGCGAAACGCACGGCGCGCAATTCATCCCGCGCGATAAAGACAATCCGTCCCTGACCGTCTTCTTTCAAACGGCGTCGCAACGCCCGCGTGACGATATAAGCATCCAGCCCTTCTGGCAGGCCAGCGGCAATCAGGTCGAGTTCATGGCCCGCATATCGGTGGAGCTGCAACATACCTTATTCGTTCGGACGAAAAGTTTTCAGGCGCGCAAGGATCGGCGTATCAAACACGGCAGGCGCCTCTGCGCGCCCCGCGATCCAATCATAAATATCGTGGTCCTTGGCATGGAGCAGTTCTTCGAATTGAACGACTTCTTCCTCTGTCAGGTTTTCCATATACTTTTTCGCAAACCCACCCAATAGCAAATCCGCCTCTTTAAAGCCGCGATAATTGGCGCGATATAAAAGCCGTTTGCGGCGTGCATCCATGATAATCTCTCCGTTCTGGGCGGTGTAGCCAATGCAATGCGCGCTGTCACTTGCTAAGGCGTAAAATTTGCGTCAATTATCACATATGAGACCGCAAATCCTCTTTCCGCTTTTTGCTGACGTGACGACCCTGAAGGGCGTGGGTGATCGCGTGAAAGAATCGCTCGGCCGTGCCTTTGGCCGCACGGAGGGTGCGCGGATCAAAGACCTTTTGCTGACGCCGCCAACAGGCTTGATTGACCGCAGCAATAGCCCGCCTATCGCGAGCGCCGTTAAGGATGAAATTTGCACCTTTAATGTCCATGTCGGATCGCACATACCGCCGACAGGTTCGGGCCGTCCGTACCGCGTTCGCGTTTATGATGAGAGCGATGAAATGACGCTCGTGTTTTTCAAACCGCGCGCGTCTTATTTGCGGCAAGTTCTGCCCGAAGGCTCGCGGCAAATTATTTCCGGCAAGACCGAAGTGTTTAACGCCCAGATACAAATGACGCATCCCGATTACATTCTTGCGCCTGATAAAAAAGACGAGTTGCCGCTTTACGAAACGCTCTATCCCCTCACCGCAGGGTTGTCGCAAAAGGTTGCACGTAAGGCGGTGATGGGCGCGCTGCGGCATATTCCGCAGCTCTCGGAATGGCTCGATCCCCATATGATCGCGCAGCAGAATTGGCCAGGGTTTGCCGAAGCCCTGATGAAGCTCCACAGCCCGACGCACCCCGCCGACCCAGGCATTAGTGCCCCGCCGCGTCAACGCCTTGCCTATGATGAGCTATTCGCGAAGCAGCTCGCAATGGCTTTGGTGCGGGAAAACACACGGCGGCAATCGGGGCGGGCTTTTGATACAAAAGGCAAATATGTCGATGAGGTTTTAGACGCCGCCCCCTTCCCGCCTACAGGCGCGCAAACGCGGGCGTTTTCTGAAATCTCAGGCGATCTGAAATCACCGTTTCGTATGGCGCGCCTCCTTCAGGGGGATGTCGGCGCGGGTAAGACATTCGTTGCCGCCATGGCCGCTGCCCATGTCTGCGAGAGCGGCGCGCAAGTCGCCGTGATGGCCCCGACTGAAATCCTCGCGCGGCAACATCTCGCGACATTAAAAACCTTCCTCGAACCTGCGGGATTAACGGTGGAAGCCATCACGGGACGCGACAAAGGCAAACCGCGTGAAGCCCTCGCCACGGGTCTACGCGAAGGTTATATTGACGTCGTCGTCGGCACGCACGCCCTGTTTCAGGACAGCGTCGAGTTCAACGATCTCGGCCTTGTGATTATCGACGAGCAGCACCGCTTTGGCGTCCATGACCGCCTCAAACTCTCGCAAAAGGGCAAAGCGCCTGACCTCCTTGTGATGACCGCCACGCCTATCCCGCGCACGCTCGCGCTCACGGCTTATGGCGATTTGGATATCTCTAAACTGGATGAAAAGCCCGCAGGCCGCCGCCCGATTAAAACTAGCATCCTCCCGCTCGCGCGCCTTGATAACGTTATCGCCGCCATCGGCCGCGCCGTTGAAGCGGGCAATCAAGTTTATTGGGTCTGTCCGCTCGTTGAAGATAGCGACGTGATCGAACTCTCCTCCGTCGAGGACCGCCACCGCCAACTGACGGCCATATATGGAAACCGCGTCGGGCTATTGCATGGGCGTCTGAGCGCACAAGAAAAAGAAGCCATGTCACTCGCGTTTAAAGCGGGCGAGTATGATATCCTCGTCGCGACCACCGTGATCGAAGTCGGCGTGGATGCGCCCAATGCCACCATCATGGTGATTGAGCACGCCGAACGTTTCGGCCTCGCGCAGCTCCACCAATTACGCGGACGCGTCGGACGTTCAGATAAGGAATCGTCATGCTTGCTGCTGTATAAAGGCCCGCTCTCTGTGACAGGCAAAGCCCGCCTCGGCATTATGCGCGAATCCGAAGATGGGTTTTTAATCTCGGAAAAAGATTGGGAATTACGCGGGTCTGGTGACCTATTGGGGGCGCGTCAATCGGGCCTTCCAGGGTATAAACTCGCGGATTTGGACAAGCATAAATCCCTGCTCGAAACTGCCGTTCAAGACGCGCGTCACCTCGCGCAAATCGACCCAGCCCTCGAAACGCCGCGCGGTAAAGCGGCCCGTGATTTACTCTATCTGTTTGAACAGGACTTCGGCATTGCGTTGATGAAGGCGGGGTAATTAACTCTAGCCGCATTACCGCCTTGCATTGCGCGTAAATAGGTCTAAGACGCGCGCAATAGCTCTAAAGACATAAAGCCTTTCCATGATACGTTCTACTCTTTCCAATTTTGCTGACCGCCTTGGCGTAAATCCTGCGCTGAATACCGATATCAAATTCACGCCGACCCAAGTGAAAACCGAAGTCTTATCGGGCCTGACAGTGGCGCTCGCGCTCGTCCCCGAAGCTGTGGCCTTTGCCTTTGTGGCGGGCGTGCATCCGCTGGTCGGGCTTTACGCGGCTTTCATTGTCGGGATTATCACAGCCGTTATCGGTGGACGTCCTGGCATGATCTCTGGCGCAACAGGCGCGCTCGCGGTTGTTATGGTCGCCCTCGTGGCCGATCACGGCGTTGAGTATCTCTTCGCGACCGTTGTCTTGATGGGCATATTGCAAATTGGCGCGGGCGTATTCCATTTAGGCAAATTCATACGCCTCGTCCCGCATCCCGTGATGCTGGGGTTTGTAAACGGCCTCGCGATTGTGATTTTCCTCGCGCAGCTCACCCAATTTGAAGTCCCTGGAACGGTGCACGAAGCCACAAGCGGACATGGCCCTAACATTTTCGAGTTAAATTACATGACGGGAACACCGCTCTTTATGATGCTGGGTTTCGTCGCCTTAACAATGGCCATCATCTGGGCGACACCCAAAGTGACCAAGTTCATCCCTGCGCCGCTCGCAGGTATTGGTATTGTCGCCGCGATTGTGATTATTTTCAAAATCGACGTACCGCGCGTCGGTGATCTCGCTAGCATCAAAGGCGGCTTGCCCGTGTGGCATATTCCGAGTGTTCCGCTAAACCTCGAAACCTTGAAAATCATCCTACCCTATTCGGTTATCCTCGCCATGATTGGCTTAATCGAGAGCCTGCTCACGCTCAACCTTGTGGGCCGTATGACAGGTAAACGCGGCGGTGCGTCCCAAGAATGTATCGCTCAGGGCGTGGCCAATACGGTGACAGGATTTTTCTCTGGCATGGGCGGCTGCGCGATGATCGGGCAGTCCATGATTAATGTGAAATCAGGCGGGCGTACGCGTCTTGCAGGGATCGCCGCTTCGCTGTTCCTACTTAGCTTCATCCTCTTTGCCTCAGGCCTGATCGAGCAAATCCCGCTCGCCGCGCTTGTCGGCGTGATGTTCATGGTCGTGATCGGTACCTTTGCGTGGCAATCGTTTTCAATCCTTCGCAAAGTTCCGCTAATGGACGCTTTCGTCATTATTCTCGTCACCTCAGTGACCGTAAAATATGACTTGGCGATTGCCGTGATTGTCGGTGTTATTGTCTCAGCACTAGCCTATGCTTGGAATAACGCTCGCCGTATCACATCCGAGGAAAGCGTGGATGAAACGGGCGCAAAGGTTTACGCGATTGAAGGCCCACTTTTCTTTGGTTCGGCCGAAGGGTTTGAAGAATTATTCTCGCCTGAGACGGATCCGAAAAACGTCATCGTAGATTTCGCCCGCAGCCGCGTTGTCGACCAATCTGCACTGCAAGCCATCGAAGCGCTCTCTGATACTTACCGCGAAGAAGGCAAGACGTTGCAGCTCCGTCACCTTTCACGAGATTGCCATAAAATTTTGAGAAAATCAGGGCAACTCGTCATCGATTCCGATGATGATCCTGATTACGGATTGGCCGTGGATTACAATGTACGCACAGGCATTTTAGGCGGGCATTGAGTCTCGCCTATAAATCACGTGACGACTCTAGTCTGACCTGTTACGCAACCCGCATGAACGTAATCACGACGACAGAATCTTTACAAAAATTTTGCGATGCTGCACGCGGTCATGCATTCCTCTGTGTGGATACAGAATTCATGCGCGAGAGCACATTCTATTCGCAACTTTGCCTAATCCAAGCCGCCACGTCAGATGATGAAGCCATCATTGACCCCCTTGCCGATGGCATTGACCTTGCGCCTTTCCTTGAACTTATGATGGACAGCTCCATCATCAAAGTCATGCACGCCGCCCGCCAAGACGTCGAGATTTTCTACGCCCTTTGCGGCGCTGTCCCCGCCCCGCTTTTCGATACGCAGGTCGCGGCGATGGCGCTCGGTTTTGGCGATTCCGTTGGCTATATGGCGCTCGTCAAAGGGCGGCTGAATATCAACCTTGATAAGGGTGCGCGCTTTACTGATTGGTCGCGCCGCCCCCTAAGCGACAAGCAACTTTCCTACGCTATTGGTGACGTGACGCATTTGCGTGATTTCTATCCAGGCATGGTCGATGAGCTGACTGAGCGCGGCCGCCTATCTTGGGTCGAAGAAGAAATGGCCCCGCAAATGGATGAGGCACTCTATAATTTTGAGCCCGAAGACGCTTGGGCGCGCCTGAAAGTGCGTAATTATAAACCCGCTTATTTGGCTGTCCTCAAAGCCGCCGCCGCTTGGCGTGAGCGCGAAGCGATCTCTCGCGATATCCCGCGCCGCCGCGTGATGAAAGACGACAGCCTATACGATCTCGCCCTGAACAAACCCAAAGACATAGAGGCTATGGCGCGGCTACGGTCGATCCCAAAGGGGTTTGAACGCTCGCGCAAAGCCGTCGCCCTATTGGAAGCGATTAACGCCGCCGTGGACAATGCCGATGATTACGCGCCCAAAGTTGAGCGCAAGAAAAACATGCCTGCCAATCTTGGCCCGCGCGTTGAAATGCTGAAAACGCTCCTCCGTTTGCGCACGGAATATGTCGATATCGCGCCGCGCCTCGTGGCCAATAATAGCGATATTGAGCAAATCGCAGCTTACGGGAAAAACGCAGACGTCGCCGCTATGTCAGGTTGGCGTAAAGAGATTTTCGGCAGTGACGCCTTAGAAATGCTCGCGGGGAATATCGCGCTTAAGCTAGAGGGCAATGAAGTTGTCGCCGAAAACATCGGATAAACACGTCTTACCTCCAAGGCGAGATTTCATCTATAATCCGCCAACTGATCCGCTTGATATATTGCATGAAGACGAACATTTAATCGTCGTCAATAAACCGAGCGATCTTCTCTCCGTCCCTGGCAAAACAGAACCTGATTGCCTTGAAGCGCGGCTGCAAGATTATAACCCAAAAGTTCTCACCATTCACCGCCTCGATATGGCGACGTCGGGCGTGATGGTCTTTGCCAAAACCGCTCACGCGCAACGTCATATCGGGATGCAATTTGAAAAGCGCCAAACCGAGAAGACCTATATCGCGCGCGTGGCGGGGCATGTTGAGAATGAGAGCGGAACAATCGACCTCCCCCTCATCTGTGATTGGCCCAACCGCCCGCGCCAAATGGTCTGCCATGAACGCGGCAAGCCAGCGCAAACGGCATGGGAAGTGCTGGAGCGCGAAGCGGCGCACACGCGCCTTGCTCTTTATCCCAAGACAGGTCGCTCCCATCAACTGCGCGTGCATTGCTTATCGCTTGGGCATCCGATTTTGGGCGATCGATTTTACGCCAATGACGAGATTTTAAAAGCTGCAAACCGCCTACAACTTCACGCAGAGGCATTAAAACTGCGCCATCCAGACGGCGGCGAATGGCACACATTCACAGCGGAGTGTCCGTTTTAGAGTTGTGGTAAATGCTTCGCCGCAAAGCTTCGGGTCAGGTCAGCCTTTTCGGAACGGGCGCGAGCGTCTAGCTCAGTCACAACATCGCGTAGAGCGCTCACTGTGCGTTCGCTTCGGGCAATCAAATAAATCACCACATCGCGTTTCACGTCCCGCCCAAGACCGATGAACAAGCCGCGCACGATATCCTCTAGCAGGCCGTCATCAGGCTCTTCTATTGCCACATCGGGCGTCGCCAAAAGGCGGGAGCGTAGATCAGGCAGGCTTGGTAGGTTTTGCGACACGGGCGGTCTTTGCGCGAGGAGGAGCGCCGTGCGCTCCCCGTTTAGCGCGCTATTGAGGAGCGCGAACAAAGCCGCCTCATCCGCCGTATTGGCATTATCCAAAAACAGCGGCCCATCAGGCATATCTGCGAGCGAAACGTCCGTGACTGCATCAAAACTCTGCCCGCCAACATCCACCGCCCATGCGCGGCCCAAATGTGTTTTACCGCAGCCCTCGGGGCCATGTATCAACACAATCGGAGACGGCCAATCCCGCCACTGCCGAACGAGCACCAATGCATTGTTATTACAGGCACTTGGTATAAAATTATCAAAAATCTGCGCAGCATTAGGCGCAAGATCAAAGGGAATTTGTGCGGACATCTCGCCCTCGACTAAGCTTAGTTCACGCGGAAATTAGACCGCGCCAGATATGTACCGATCTTAGGATGCACGCCCAATTTCACGCCCTTATAAGCTAGCTCATTTTGAAGACGGTCCATATCGCCCCCATAAGTCAGCGTCATCATAGCGCCATCTTTGGAGAGCGCATCAAGACGTGCGCCGCGTATCTGCGCGCTGCCATTTATGACGCTTTGCAAGCTCTGCCAATCCGATAAATTATCATAGAGCACAGATACGGTCATGCTTTGCGCTGTTGCAGCAAGGCTAACCGAAGCTTGTTTCCAATCCGCCTCAAGACGGTTAACAATTTTCGCGGCCGCCTCGGCGTAACTTGATGCGCGCACAGTGCCCAAATCACGGCGTTCGCCCGTATCAATGGCATAGTCACTAACAGAAACCGTAACTTGCCCTCTACCGCCGCTGGCCTCAGCCACCAAAATCTGCTCGACGTTAAAATGTTGTCCTGCCCGTTTCAGCGCGTCCATATCACCTCGGCTGGCGGCCCCTGCTGTGATGACCGTACGGCTACCGCGCCTAGCCGTATCAGTGATAATGGGTGTAAGCGCATGCCCATGCCCTCCCGAAGTCCAACTTCGAGCCCAAGCTGTATCAGCAAACGGGCTTTGACCATTTAAAATCGGCAGCACCAAACGCGGACGCGCCTGCGTTGTAATCATGTTTAGACCATTTTCGCGTAAATAACTTTGAACGCGGCTTGGGTTAAAGGCCACTGTGATATCGCCAAGATAACGATTAGCAGAGCGCTTCTCATTCCCGATTTGCTGACCGCGAATTAATTTGCGGGCGACATCAATATCGATAGGCGGCAAATTCTTCGAAACGCGCTCGCTCTCCAGTGTCAGGCGCTCAATCAGAATTTGCGCCGCCGTTACTTGGCCCTGTTCCGTGGCAGCGATTTGCGCCTGAATCGCGGTTTCAGCCTGAGCATCGACACGCACGCCCGATACGGTGAACTGATCCGCCGCATGAGCAAGACCGCCCATGAGGAAAAGAGAGAGAAAGAGGAAAACGGAACGGAGCTTTATCATACAGCCTCTTTATACCGCTTTGACGGTCTTTGGAAGGGCGATAGGCACGTAACACTTGCAAAGACTCAGTTTTTAAGCTTCTAAGCCCTTACGAACTGTGAACCCAATGCAGGATGACCTTAAAATGTCCAAAAAACCTCTCACATATGCCGATGCTGGCGTTGATATTGACGCGGGCGACGCCCTAATCGACCGAATTAAACCTTTCGCTAAATCTACGCGCCGTAGCGGCGCAGATGCTGCCCTCGGCGGATTCGGCGGAGCCTTCGACCTCAAAGCCGCAGGCTATGATGACCCGATCCTAATTTCAGGCACAGACGGCGTCGGGACAAAGCTCCGAATCGCGATTGATACGGGCAAGCTCGACACAGTTGGCATTGATTTGGTGGCTATGTGCGTCAACGACGTGCTGGCGCAAGGCGCAGAGTCGCTCTTCTTCCTTGATTATTTCGCGACAGGTAAGCTGGAAACTGACAAAGCCGCCGACGTGATCAAAGGTATTGCCGCTGGCTGTAAGCTGGCGAATTGCGCGCTCATTGGCGGCGAGACGGCGGAAATGCCGGGCATGTATGAAGGCGATGATTTTGACCTCGCTGGATTTGTGGTCGGGGCCGTAGACCGCCCTGCTGTGCTGCCCAAACATGAAAAACTCTCTGCGGGTGACGCGTTGATCGGGATCGCCTCGTCTGGGCCGCATTCCAATGGCTATTCGCTTATCCGCAAAGTGGTTGAGATGTCGGGCCTTGGATGGGACGCACCTGCGCCATTTGCCGATGGCAAAACTTTGGCCGAAGCGCTCCTGACGCCGACACGTATTTATATTGAGAGCGTGTTGCCGCTCCTAAAAGACGAGCTTGTCTTTGGCCTCGCGCATATTACGGGCGGCGGATTGACGGAAAATACGCCGCGCATGCTCCCCGATAGCCTCGCCGCTGATATTGATTTTGACAGCTTTGACCGTCCTGCCGTATTTAAATGGCTACAAGAAACGGGCGGCATTGAAGAGAGCGAAATGCGCCGCGCCTTTAACTGCGGCATCGGCATTGTTCTGGCTGTTGCGCAAGATAAAGTTGCTGACGTGATGGCGCGCCTTGAAACAAGCGGCGAGCAAGCTTGGGTGATTGGCGAGTTGACCGACGCGTGAGCTTAAAACGAGTCAAAACTGCTGTCCTGATTTCGGGGCGAGGCTCTAATATGGTCTCGCTCGTGGAAGCGACGCAGGCACCCGACTACCCCGCAGAGATCGCGCTTGTGATCTCCAATCGCCCTGATGCGGGCGGATTGCAGCGCGCGGAAAGCCTCGGCGTGCAATCCCTCGCAATTGACCACAAACAGTTTAAAACGCGCGAAGCGTTTGAACGCGCGCTCCATGCTGTTCTGACCGAGGCCCGCATAGAGTTCATCTGCTGCGCGGGGTTCATGCGCGTCCTCAGCCCGTGGTTCACCGCCAAATGGGAAGGGCGCATGATAAATATCCACCCTTCTTTGCTGCCGAAATATAAAGGCCTGCACACGCACCAACGCGCATTAGAGGCTGGCGACAGCGAACACGGCGCCAGCGTCCACTGGGTCAGCGCCGAACTCGACGGTGGCGACGTGATTATGCAGACGAAGATAAAGATCGAAGACGGCGACACGCCAGACACCCTCGCCGCGAAATTACTGCCGAAGGAATTGGAACTGTTTCCGAGGGCTCTTGCAAAAGCTTTAAAAGCTTAGAATATTTTAGCTATCTATTCGCTTAAATAATTCATGCTTATTTATTGTTGCGTAAAATGCCCACATACTTGCTGGAATTCCTGCAATCGTCCCTGCATAACTACCCCATTGGCCTGCAGAGTCAGGATTACCTGATAATGCGGCAAGCAAGCCTGCAAACATACCGAAAACCAAACCTAATACAGCACCAGCTAAAGTTCCGCGCCAAGCAAAGCTCCACCACATAGGCAATGTTTCTTTAAAAGTCATATTTCTCTCCTCCATTCGGTATTAGTAAATTGAGACTAAGTAGAAAAAATTGCAATAAAAAAGCCGAGGCACTGCCTCGGCTTCTTAATCAAATCTGCTCTCGCAGCTTAGCCAACGATTTCGTCTTCGCTGAAGAAGAAAACGATTTCTTCGGCGGCTGTTTCTGGGGCATCTGAACCGTGGACTGTATTGGCGTCGATGCTCTGTGCGAACTCAGCGCGGATCGTGCCTGCGTCGGCTTCGGCTGGGTTTGTTGCGCCCATGACTTCGCGGTATTTTGCAATCGCGTTTTCGCCTTCGAGAACCTGAACCACAACTGGGCCAGACATCATGAAGTTTACAAGGTCATTGTAGAACGGACGCTCGCTGTGAACCGCATAGAAACCGCCCGCTTGCTCTTTCGTGAGCTGGATACGCTTTTGCGCGATGATACGAAGACCCGCTTCTTCGATTTTAGCATTAACTTTGCCTGTTAGGTTACGCGCCGTTGCGTCAGGCTTGATGATTGAAAAAGTACGTTGAACAGCCATGGGAAACTCCGTTTGAGGCCACAGACGATATGTCTGCTTAAATGATTTGGCCGCTCTATAGCCCCCTCTTGACGCAATGTGAAGCCGTGTTATCAGCCCTCGTGCTACATATTAATGACCTGACATATCGCATCGAAGGCCGTGTCCTGTTTGATCAAGCCACGCTGGCCGTGCGCAAAGGACATAAGGTCGGGTTGGTGGGCCGTAACGGCACGGGGAAATCGACGCTCTTTAACCTGATTAAGGGAACGATTGGAGGCGAAGACGGCTCGATCAATCTGCGCAAGGGCGCACGCCTTGGGGCCGTTGATCAAGAAGTTCCGTCGGGGCCGCAAAGCCTGATCAACACCGTCCTCGCCGCCGATTTGGAACGGGCATCCCTGCTGGCGGAATCTGAAACAGCCCAAGACCCAACCCGCATCGCCGCCATCTATGAACGCCTGACGGATATTGACGCCTATAGCGCCGAGAGCCGCGCTGCGATTATATTGTCGGGATTGGGGTTTAGCGCCGAAGATCAGCTCAAGCCCTGCTCTGATTTTTCAGGAGGTTGGCGGATGCGCGTCGCCCTCGCCGCCATGTTGTTTGCGGAGCCTGATATCTTGCTGCTGGATGAACCGACAAACTATCTCGATGTCGAAGGCGCGGTGTGGCTGGAGGCGCATATTCGCGCCTATCGCGGGACGTGTTTCATCATCTCGCATGACCGTGATTTCCTCAACGCCGCCGTCACCCATATCGCGCACCTCCGCGAAGGAAAGCTGTTCGCCTATACGGGCGGATACGATAAATTCGAAGAAGCCCTCGCGGAGCAAATCCGTCTGAACATGTCTTTGCGCTCTAAACAAGACGCCGAGCGCCGCCACCTTGAGAGCTTCGTCAACCGCTTTAAGGCCAAAGCCAGCAAAGCCAAACAGGCACAGAGCCGTGTGAAACGCCTTGAGAAAATGGCGCCCGTTTCCACTATCATCAACGACCCCATCGCGCCGATCACATTGCACGGCCCCGAACGCCAACTCGCCCCGCCGATTGTACGCTTTGATAAGGCGCAGCTTGGCTATGAAGACGACGTCGCGATCCTGCGATTCCTCGATCAACGCATTGATCCCGATGACCGCATCGGCCTGCTGGGGAAAAACGGCGAAGGGAAATCTACTTTTGCTAAGGCCATCATGGGCATATTAGAGCCGCAAGACGGTTTTGTGCGGCGGCATAAAAAGCTAGAGATCGGCTATTTCGCGCAACACCAGATTGATATGCTAAACCCCAAAGAGAGCGCCTATGACCATGTGCGCGACCTCATGCCCGACGCCACAGAAGCGCAGCGCCGCGCGCGGCTCGCCTCATTTGGCCTCGGTTCAAAAAACTCCGAAACGCCTGCGGGGGATTTATCGGGCGGCGAGAAAGCGCGGCTCCTGTTTTCGCTTATCGGGTTTAATTCCCCGCATCTTTTGGTGCTGGATGAACCCGCCAACCACCTTGATATGGACAGCCGCGCGGAGCTGATAAAATCGCTCAACGCCTATACGGGCGCGGTGCTGATTATCAGCCATGATCGTAACCTTTTGGAAAGCGTCGTCGACCGTCTCTGGGTTGTCGATAAAGGCACGGTTTCGACCTATGAAGGCACGCTGGAGGATTACCGCAAAGAGCAGCTCGACGCGGCGAAAACGGCCAAGAAGACTAAGCCGAAAACAGATGAACCAAAGCCAGGCGAAAAACACGTCATGACGCGCAAAGAAGCCGCCCAAGCGCGCGAACGCATCGCGCCCCTAAAACGCGCCGCCGAAGCGCTTGAGAAAAAGATCGAGCAAAACAAAGCCAAGATCAAAAAGCTCGACATAACGCTTAGCACAGGCGACCTCTTCACCACCGACATGGACAAAGCCATCGCCCTCTCGCAAGAGCGCTCCAACTGCGAAAAAGAGATCGAAGAGCTGGAGATGAACTGGCTAGAGGCGCAAGACGCCTATGAAGTCGCCCGCGTGGACGAAGGCTTGGACGAAGCGTAAAGCGCCTAGGTTTTCGGTTCCTCATCGCTCACAATGACAGGCTCCAAAGCCACATGGTGAAACAAGGCGGCGCAGGCAAATGAGAGCGGCAGTGTGGCAAATATCCAAAGAAAAAAGTGTGACGCGAAATAGTCGAACAGATAGACCCTCTGCATCGGCTCAAGCATAAGAAGCGTAATACAAAGCCCAATTCCGCCCGATATAATCTGCAAAAACGTTGAATATTTCAGTGCAATATTACCTGCCGTGAAAACACTGTAACTATCAGATTCCTCAACTTCCTTCAGAACGTCTTTCAAACTAAAGTAAGCAATGATGAACGGTGTGAACATTAAAACCAAAGCCATCATTCGGAAAAATACTGGGTCATCTATTTGGCGCATCTTCATGATTTCATCATGGAAAACGACGGACATCAGAAATATAAAAACACCCAAAGCGCAAGGCGGCACGGTCGCCGCCCAAAACCCTTTGCGCTTCCACGCGTTTTCGGGTTGCTTTAATCTGTAACGAATTTTGGCCACATTATTCCCGTCGTAAATTTAGAGTTCTGTTCTTGTTAAAATAAAATGTGGGGTTCATTTTCAGATTTACAAGGCGCGGTAAATTCCACACTATTCCCTACGAAGTGAGCAGCGGAATTTATGAAAAAATACAGTTTCATGTATGACTATAGCGAGGGCGCGCATCCGAATATATTGCGCGCGCTGTCGGAGACGAACCTGTCGCAACAGGCCGCCTATGGCGCGGATG
The DNA here is from genome assembly GCA_049607665.1 of Maricaulaceae bacterium. GTDB lineage: Bacteria > Pseudomonadota > Alphaproteobacteria > Caulobacterales > Maricaulaceae > Fretibacter. The sequence continues at coordinate 9,122 of JBMYWT010000010.1, read as the reverse complement.
AGTATTGCGAGCAGGCCAAGGCGCTTATTCATACGCACTTAAAAATGCCCGAAGCGTCGATCTATTTTGTGGCAAGCGGAACGCTCGCAAACTTGATTATAATCGCCAGCCTCTTGCGCCCTCACGAAGCTGTCATCGCCGCGCAGAGCGGTCATATCGCCGCCCATGAAACGGGCGCAATTGAGGCGACGGGGCACAAGATCATCACCATGCCATCTGGCGATGGGAAACTCACGCCTGCCGATATTGACGCCGCCATTGCCGCCAACAGCATGGCCCCGCATATGGCCAAGCCGCGCCTTGTTTACATCTCTAACGCGACGGAAACAGGTCGTGTTTACAATAAGTTAGAGTTAACAGCTCTTTCAAAAACCTGCCGTGAAAATGGCCTGCTGTTGATGCTGGACGGCGCGCGCCTTGGGGCGGCTTTGACGGCAGAGGGGCAAGATTTAACGCTGGCGGATATAGCCGCGCTTACGGATGTGTTTTGGATTGGCGGCACCAAAGCGGGCGCGTTAATCGGCGAAGCCATTGTGATTAACCCTGCGCGCCTACCCGCAAATTTCGCCGCCGAGTTTCCCTATCACGTCAAGCAACGCGGCGCGCTCCTCGCCAAAGGACGGCTCTTAGGGCTGCAATTCCGAGAGCTGTTTAAAGGCGATCTCTATTTCGAAACGGCCCGTCATGCCAACACATGCGCGCAGGATTTATCAAAGGGACTTGCGGCCGCAGGTTATCAATTCTCCGCCCCCGCCGAGACCAATCAAATCTTCCCCATCCTGCCGAATGATTTAGTCGACAGGCTAGAAGAAAAATTCTCATTTTACCGCTGGGCCGAACACGGCGCAGACCATACCGTTCTACGCCTCGTGACGTCATGGGCTACTCCGCCTGAGAAAATCTTACAGTTTATAAATTCAATAAAATGAATTTAGCGGCAATTTACAGCCTGTACATATCCTTCAACATCTAACTCCACCGTAAGGCGCGTTGGGTCATCAGGACCAAGATTAATAGCGTCTGTAACCGTTGAAACGGATGGCGCATAAAGCGTTTGATCAGCTAAATACTCGCGCACCTCCATAAACGATGGACCTTGGTCAATACCATCGGCGCGGGGAAAATTTGTTTCATCATACGCTGGTTTTAGAATACGTTTAGGGCCTGGCAAACCTGCAATATAAATTGCCCCCTCATGCTGTCCAATAAGCCCTGCATAAATACGTGAATTACACGCATCAACTGCGGGAATAAAAAGTGTGGGTTGTGGCTGCATGTAATCAGGACGAACATAATTCCCAAAGTTCTCTGGAAATTGTTGTGCTCTTGGCTGTCCTCCGCCCACAGATCCACACGCATAAAGCGGTAGGCAAAGAGCGGCAATAAGGGCAAAACGAATCATAAATCAATGTTAGCGCAAAATATGAAGCCGCGCGATAGGAATGGCGATGCAGCATTGATAAGCGAGGCAGATCTGCTTGCGCACAAAGTACAAACCCATTAGCTCGGCGCTATGACAGATTGGTACATAAAATTCATCGCAGATAATAGCGACGCAAATGGCGATTTCCCGCCGCCTTGGGCCGCCTTCCCCTCTATAGAGCGCTATTCTATTGGTTGGCGCATGGGTAGCGGCGAAGGCTGGGCGATAGCGTGGCATGATTTTTTAAAACGCTTTGAAACGCCCGAGGAGATCAAATCTTATCTGAAACGGCAGCGCCCTGCGCCAATGAATTGGGCGGATAATGTTGCGTCCGTTTTAGATACCGACGCCCCTGAATATGACGATGATAATCATGACGCTTGGGTTGAAGCACAGCAAAAAGCCCTCCTCAAAGAGGGCCTGATCAAATCAGATGCCGCCTATGAAAACTGGTGCGCGCTATATCCTGACATTATCTGGCCGTGGGAACATAGCGAAACGCCGAAAAAGTGCGCGCGTTACAGAACGCGTGAGTTTTGGTTTGTTTCCCGCCAAATCGCAGAGGCGCGCAAGACAGGTTTAGAGATAACAAAAATTCCTTTGGCGTGGAAATCTATGCGGGCGGCGCTGGAAACAGGCGAATATAAATTCAAACCGAAAAAGGGCCTGAAAACACTCGCGAACATGCTCTGCGCAGGCGAAGTAAAAGCGCCGTGGGAAATGGGCCTTGCGCCCAAATCTGGCGAGTGCTCGTTTGAAATGGATATGGATTTCATCGACGCCTTTAACCTGTTCGCCATGAGCGCCTTTGACGACAGACCGCAACTCGACGCCTTCCTAAAACGAACAAAGCTCCCAACAGAGTGGGAGCCTTGGGTGGACGAACATATCCACGTTTAGATGCGTAGTAGTTTCTAGTAAAACGCCCTTAGTAGAAAGCTTGAATACCCGTCTGCGCGCGGCCCAAAATGAGGGCGTGAATATCATGCGTGCCTTCATAGGTGTTCACTGTTTCAAGGTTCATCGCGTGGCGCAGAACGTGATACTCTTCCGAGATACCGTTACCGCCGTGAATATCGCGCGCTTCGCGGGCAATGGCGATGGCCTTGCCGCAGTTGTTACGCTTCATCAAAGAGATCGCCTCAGGGCTCCACGCGCCCGCATCAAGCGCGCGGCCCAGTGCGAGCGAGCCTTGCAGGCCGAGCGAAATTTCCGTCTGCATATCGGCGAGTTTCTTTTGCACAAGCTGCGTTCCCGCAATCGGCTTACCAAACACAATCCGCTCCATCGCGTAATCGCGTGCGGCGTGCCAGCAGAACTCGGCTGAGCCCATCGCGCCCCAGCTAATGCCGTAGCGTGCTTTGTTCAGACAGCTAAATGGCCCGCGTAGGCCTGTGACTTCAGGGAACATATTTTCCTCAGGCACGAAGCAATCATCCAGCGCGATCTCGCCCGTGATAGAGGCGCGCAGTGAAAGCTTACCTTTGATCTCTGGGGTCGTGAAGCCGTCCATACCACGCTCCACCACAAAGCCGCGAATTTTCCCGTCAAGCTTCGCCCAAACAACCGCCACGTCAGCGACAGGTGAATTCGTAATCCACATTTTCGACCCGTTCAGCACATAGCCGCCATCAACCTTTTTGGCCGTCGTGCGCATCGCGCCCGGATCAGAACCCCCGTCTGTTTCCGTCAAGCCAAAACAACCAATGTGTTCGCCGCTAGCAAGCTTCGGCAGGTGTTTCTTTTTTTGCGCGTCGCTGGCGAAAGATTCGATGGGGTACATGACGAGGGAGCTTTGTACGGACATCATGGAACGGTACCCACTGTCGACGCGTTCCACTTCGCGGGCGACCAGACCATAGACCACATGGCTAGCGCCAATGCCGCCATATTGCTCGTCTACCATCGCGCCGAGCAATCCCAGCTCGCCCATCTCGTTGAAAATCTCGCGATCGAAACGTTCTTCGCGATTGGCCGAAATTACACGCGGCATAAGCTTATCTGTGCAATAGGCACGCGCCGTATCGCGGATCATAATTTCATCCTCTGAAAGCTGGCTTTCGAGGAAAAGCGGATCATCCCATTGATGGGTCATTGTTGCGGTTTTGGCCATGGTGGCTCCTACTCTTTAACCTGTGGCGAGGTGACGTTGGTCATCCCGCCCCATTGAAATAATTAGCGGCTGTTTTTCTTGCCGCAATTGAAAATCTGTTTTCCCCGAGAGGCCATCCCAGCCCTCAAAAATCAAGCTCTGCGCGACAGGCGCGCCCATCGTTGTACCAGGGCCGAGGATGATGAAAACATCGGGCGCAAACTCTTTGGCGGCAACTGTCACGGCGCGCGTGAAATCATAAGTGCCGTCAATCTGGCGGCCCAATGTGTAATCATAAAGCGCTTGTGTATCTTCTGCGTGGGGACGCCAAAGATTCCCGACACCATCAATGAGCGGTACCTTTGGCGCGCTAAACATAGCGGGAGAAAATGTGCTTTGCGCCGCCGCAACGCAGTGACTTAACTGCGAGCTGTGGAAGGCCGAATGTCCGCGTAATTGAAACGGGAAAATTCCGTTTTTCGGGAGTGTTTGCAACAGATGTTTCACCCCCGCATCACTCGCGGCAAAGACCTGTAATCCACCCAAATGAATGGAGGTTGAAATCTTTAAATCAGGCGCAGATTGCAGCGCCTCTTGAACGGCTTTTTGTTTGCCCTCGTCAAGGTTCCAATCTTCATCAACGATAGGATAAACAACCTGCCCGCCGACGCCCTGTTCGGTCATAATACCGCCCATACCGCCGACGAGTTTCGCGCCGTCTTCCAGGTTTATCGCGCCGCCCGCCGCAAGGGATAAATACCACCCCATAGAGTTACCCGTTACGCCAACAACATCGTATATCTCTTTGTTTATACTTTGAAAATCCGCCATAGCGCAGGCGTAAATTAGGGCCGAAGCGTTATCTCCGCGTCCATGTTTACTTGGCGAAAATTTCGCCGCGCCATCTAGCGCGCTGACCGCTTCTTTGTCTGCCGCGATTTGCACATTATCAACCGTTTGAATAAGCGCAGATTTATCCGCGTGATAACGTGAAAGATAGCCAAGCTCATCGGCATTATAGGTGCCGCGGCCGGGGCAAACGACTATGGCAGTTTGCTTGCTCATGTGCTCGCCCTCGCCGCTTTCACAATATCGTCCACGCTTGGCATAACCGCATAGGCAGCATTACCCAAAGGAATGAAACTATCGTGGCCCGTCACGCGCGAAATCGGGGCCGTAATTCCGCCTTCTATCAGGCGCGTCGTAAGCTCCTCGGAGACACTCCCAGAGCTACGACATTCATCGACGATGAGGATATTTTTACACGGCGTTACGGCTTTCAAAATTGCTTCCATCGGCAGCGGCGCGAGCCAACGCATATCAATGATACGCATGTCAATATCGCCGAGTTGCTCTTCGGCTTGGCGCGTCAGATAATAGCCATTTCCATACGTCAGGATGCAAAGTTCTTCGCCTGTGCCGCGTTGAGCAACGTCTCCGAAGTTGATTTTCTTATCATCCGCTGGCGGCACATATTTCGCGGCCCAGCCTTTATCGCCTTCATGCAAATCCGCCGTTCCGTAGAGCGCAATGGGTTCGATAAAAACCACAACGCGGCGTTCACAATGGGCGAGGCGCATGGCTTCGCGCAGCATCATTCTTGCGTCATCACCGCTTGATGGACAGGCCACAATAATGCCAGGAATATCGCGCAAAACCGTAATGGAATTATCATTATGAAAATGCCCGCCAAAGCCACGCTGATAACCCAGCCCTGCGATGCGGATCACCATCGGATTGGTAAATTGCCCATTAGAGAAAAACGAGAGCGTCGCCGCCTCTCCGCGAATTTGATCTTCGGCATTATGGAGGTAAGCGAGGAACTGAATTTCAGGAATGGGCAGATAACCGTTCTGCGCTGCGCCAATCGCTAAGCCTAAAATCGTTTGCTCATCGAGGAGCGTGTCCTGCACACGGCGCGGACCGAAGTGTTTTAGCAGGTCAAGCGTAACGCCATAAACGCCGCCCTTACGCGCGACATCTTCGCCGAAAATAAAAGCGTTATCATATGTGACCATCAATTCCGCCAGCGTCTTATTGAGCATTTTATTAAGCGGAATCAGGCGATCATCGGCGGTGCATCCGACCTTCGCCAGCGCACCTTCATCGGGCAAAGCTGGCATGGGCATGTGCGCCCCGCCCGCAATCGGCGCCATGACCTCTTCGGGCGTTGTGAGTTTGGGCCGCATGAAGACTTTCTCGGCAACGCGATCAACGCGTGCGCGCATATCTTCATAGGCGGTCAAAACCTGCTCCGCGCTCATCACGCCTTCTGCGATCACATAGCTTGCGGTTTGCAGCAGCGGGTCTGTTGCTTCTTTGGCTATCACCTCATTGATTGGTGTATATTTCGCTTCGATATCCGCGCCTGCATGGCCCATTAAGCGGACGGTTTTGAAATGTAGGAAGACGGGTTTACGTCGCGATCTTGCGTAATCGACGGCCTGTTTCGCGCCCGCCATAGCGCTCGCGATATCGGTTCCGTCGCAGGCCATGTAATGCAAGCCTGGACGGTTTTTATAATTCTCTGCTATCCAGCCCTTGGGCGTTCGCACGGAAATCCCGATATCATTATCTTCGCAGATAAAGACGAGCGGCATGGGCGAGCCTTGATAAGCGGCCCAGCTCGCGGCGTTGATCGCGCCTTGGGCTGTGGAATGATTGGAGGACGCATCGCCGAATGAGCAGAGCACGACGCTATCCTCGGGCATGTCGCCCTGCCCTAGGCAGAGCGAGTGCGCGGCGCCTACCGCTTTGGGGAGGTGCGAGGCGATTGTACTGGTTTGCGGCGGCGTCATAATATCAAGCCCGCCGAGAACTTTGTGACGTCCGCCCGAGACGGGGTCTTCACTGCTAGCCGCGAATGACAATACCATATCCCAGAGCGGGGTGGAGCCTTCGACGGCTTTGCGGCGCTGAATACAAAAGGCCGCGTCGCGATAATGGAGGAAGGCCATATCCGTCGGGCGGCTGGCGAGTGCCATTGCCGCGAGGCCTTCGTGACCAGAGCTACCGATGGTGTAAAACGTCTGCCCCTTTGTGCGGCGCGCCATGAAATCAAGGTGACGGTTCATCAACTGCGTATCGAAAATATCGGCCAGCACATGCGGCGCTATCCCCGACGGCCCGCCCATGACGGGCAGCCTATTTTCCGTAACAGCTTTCGTGAAAGCCGCATCAATCGCGGCGGCGCGGTTAAACATGGTCGTCTCGTTTCGTTTACGCGCTGGCGCGAAATTCTGTCGGAGCTGTATCAGCCGCCGTGTTTTGAAGCTCCGCTGCTTTTACCGTGCGGCGCATATCCTGCCAATAGCGGATATCGCCAGCCGCCATAAAGCCCGCCGCCAAAGAGGGTACAGACAGTCCCGCCGCCGTTTCACGGCCGCATGTCACTACGGCTTTGAAACCTGCGACATCACCTTGGCACATCAATGTCGTATGCCCTTCAAGCGCGCTGTCATCAGGCAAAGCGCTGCCCGTTTTGGCGTTTAAAATCGTGCGTATTGTGCGGGAATGGGCGGCCATAATCGGGCCGCCGTCAAAGAGATCAATGGTGCCAGAGAAAATAAACCCTTCATTTTGAAGCAGGCGTCTTGCCGCTTCACCGGAAGGGTGCGGCTGCGCGAGGCTAGCCACCACATCCGTCGGTAAATCAGGCACGGAGATATCGCCGAGCGGCACAATATCACCGAGCGCGTCAGGGTTACGGTCAAAATACTCTGCGTCAGCTTCGAGGAAAGTTTGATCAAGTTTATATTCAAACAGGTGATCGTAAAGCGGGCTGCCGTCCTCGCCGCATATGCCTCGTAGTTCGGCGATCACCGTTTCGCCAAAACGCCACGGTTCTGAGGCCATTAAGAGATAACGTACTTTGGCGAGGTAACGCCCAAGGCCGCTCGCGCGATAATCAGGATGGAGGAAAAGTGAGCCGACTTCTGTAGCGCCAAGGAAACGCGAGGACGCCCGCAGCACTTGATTTTCGCCATCACCATAAAGATCGAAATTAATGAACGGGCTTTCTTTGCCGATCTGCGTCTTCACTGCCGTACAGCCAATCAGCCTGTCATTAGACGGATCAATCATCACGAGGAGGTATTTATGCGGAGCCTCGACGGGTTTCGTGCCTGCAAAGCTGGCCTCGGAACTGGCGATGTAGTCTTTGAGGAAATCAAGGCGGGGCTGGAGGCTGGAGAGACCGCCCGACGAGCGCAATATCAACTCCAGCAAACCCTGCGCATCGGCCTGACACACAGGGCGGATGAAATAGGTCGCCTGAGAGTGCGTGGATGTTAACTGTGTGGGCGTCGCCATGTGGTCCTCGGAGTTTTGATCGACTCGATTATAGTCTTTAACATGGCAAAATTATGGACAGGTGTGCAGCTACATTATGCTCAATTTAATGTATATTTTACATCAAATTGATAATATAATTACTCAAATTGAGAGACGACAAACATGCGTTTAACTTTTAAAGACCAACAGCTCCTCGGCGCGCTCCGTGCCAATGCCCGCGCCACCACAACGGCCCTCGCCGAAACATTGGGTGTGTCGCGCTCTACCGTGCAAAAGCGGTTGGAGCGATTGGAAGGCGAAGGCGTCATCGCGGGCTACACCGTGCAACTCTCCTCCGCTTATTTGGATCAAGAAATCAAAGCGCATGTCACCATCACAGTCGAGCCGCGCGCGACCGACGCGATCATCACAAAAATGGAAACGATCAACGCCGTCCGCGCCGTCTATTCCGTGTCAGGGCCGTATGATTTGATCGTCGAAGTCGCGGCAATGTCTGTCACTGCACTCGACAGCGTCATTGACAGCCTGATTGCGATTGACGGCGTGGAACGGACTGTGTCGTCGGTGATACTATCGACGCGGCTTAAGCGTTAATCAGATTCGACCTAAATCCACTCTTGGGATATCGTGCAGGCGCTCGAAGACTCGGATATCTACGCGGAGGTCTTCTAGGCGATATTTTAGACGCTTGGCTTTCTTACGTAAGCGCTTGCGATCATTATCCACTAGCTCATCCTCGGCTAGTTTTCGGCGTACCTCATATAGGGCCACGGAAACGTCTTCATGCCGCTCTACCATTTCGCCGTGCTGTTGGTAAATTTCATAGACCACGCGGCCTTCATCATAACCAGGCGCGTAATCCGCCGCGAGTTCACCTGAGCAAACTTGCTTATAGGAACTACCGCTAACGCCGCGTTCATAGCCGCGCTCGAATGTGCAATAGCTTGGCAGGCCAGCGTTATAACCGCTTTGGTAGGCGGCTTGGTCGACTATGGAATCAAATTTCGCGCAGCGCTTGGCGTAATCTGCTGTTTTACCGGGAGCTTTACCTTTGCTACCGTCCTTAAATCCGATCGCTTCCCAATTCCCAGTCACGCAGCTCTCTTCGGAGATCGAATGGCACGCCGACAGACTAAAAGACGCCGCTGCGATAAAGAGAGGCACAAGGATGGAGGATATGGTTTTTGTATTGATCATGACAAAGATAAATTGCAAGCAATCGAGAAGCTTATCTCTAACAAGATTCAGATAGTAGATGGCAAGGGTTATTTAGAAGAGGTTATACCTGCTTGAAAGATACTTTGATACGCAAAC
>JBMYWT010000009.1:28005-58204 GCA_049607665.1 Maricaulaceae bacterium | reverse complement strand
ACAACCATAGGGGACCTTCTTGGTGCTTGGCCGGGTCAATGTCCCAAACCTCTTTCATGCCAAGACCGAATTTCGGCACATCCGAATGCGCGTCCAAAGCAAATTTCTCGATAAGTTTTTTAGACAACGATCCGCGCGCGCCTTCAGAAAGGAATACATATTTCCCGTGAAGCTCCATGCCCGGCTCATAGCCATCGCCTTTTGAGCCATCTTTGCTAATGCCAAACTCACCTGCGACGACGCCTTTAAGCGATCCATCCGTATTATAGACAAGATCAGAACATGCCATGCCCGGGAAAATTTCTACGCCAAGGCTTTCCGCCTGTTCCGCGAGCCAGCGGCACACATTGCCCATAGAGACAATATAATTGCCGTGATTATTCATCAAAGGCGGCATAATCATATTTGGAACGCGCAATGTTCCCGCTTCGCCCAAGAGTAAGAACTTATCTGTCTTGACCTCTGTTTTGATCGGCGCGCCTTTTTCTTTCCAATCCGGGATCAATTTATTAAGCCCGCATGGATCAAGCACTGCGCCAGAGAGAATATGCGCGCCAACCTCTGAGCCTTTTTCCAAAACCACAACAGAGACATCATCGCCGCCAAGCTGTTTCATGCGAATAGCCGCCGACAGGCCAGCCGGGCCAGCGCCCACAATCACAATATCATAAGCCATGCTTTCGCGTTCAGGGGCTGTATTCTCTTGATCTGTCATCTCTTTTCCCTTTTTGAGGACTCGCTTTTACGCTCAATAGTTTCTATTGAGATAGCTATAATTATCAGCGCGGTAAAGCGCTGCTGACGTCGCAGGACACATTTTAAATGGCAGAAACAGCACTTTCATTAGGCTGGGAAGAATGGGTTAGCCTACCGGGCCTAAACTTGCCCGCTATAAAGGCCAAAATTGACACAGGCGCAAAGACGTCTGCGCTTCACGCTGTGGCCGTGGAACCCTTTGGCACGGACGCAAACCCAAAAGTGCGCTTCATCATGCACCCAGACCCGTCTGACCCTAGCGTCGAAGTTATATGCTCGGCCAAAGTCATTGACCGGCGCACGGTGATTAGCTCCAATGGCGTATCAGAATCGCGTTACGTTATCTCTTCGCCAATCACAGTAGGTGAGCGCACATGGGATATTGAAATCACGCTGACGAACCGCGAGACGATGGGATATAGAATGCTGCTTGGGCGCTCCGCTCTTAGCGAAGACATGTCCATCGCCCCGTCGCAAAGTTTTGTGCAGGCTGAGCTCTCATTTGATATTTACAAAAAACGCAAAAAGCGCGGCTCCGCGAAACGCCCCTTGCGCATTGCGATCTTAACCCAAGAGCCTGAAAATTATTCAAATACGCGCATGATCGAAGCCGCTGAGGCACGCGGTCATGTAATCGAATGCATCGAAACAAGCCGCTGTTACATGTCCATCAACGCGCATAAGCCCGAAGTCTATTATGCGGGCAAAGCCTTGCCGCGCTATGACGCTATTATTCCGCGTATTGGATCGCGTATGACATTTTACGGCATGGCGGTTGTCAGGCAGTTTGAAAGCATGGGCGTTTTTTGCCTTAACTCGGCGCGCGCCATTGGTAATTCGCGCGACAAATTATTAGCCCACCAAGTCCTCTCGCAACATCAATTGGATATGCCCACCACTGCCTTTGCGCGGTCTTCGCGTGACACCAAAGGCATTATCGATCTTGTCGGCGGCTCGCCTGTGGTTGTGAAATTGCTTGAAAGCACACAAGGCAAAGGCGTTGTCCTTGCCGATACGCGCAAAGCCGCGAGCGCGCTTGTCGATGCCTTTCGTGGATTGGACGCGCATTTCCTTGTGCAGGAATTTGTCAAAGAAGCGAGCGGATCAGATGTGCGGTGCTTTGTTGTCGGCGGCAAAGTTGTTGGCGCGATGAAGCGCACCGCTCAAGCGGGCGAGTTCCGGTCTAATATCCACCAAGGCGGCAGCGCCAAGAAGGTACGCCTAACCAAAGACGAACGCCGCGCCGCCATCAAAGCAGCCAAAGCCATGAAATTAAATGTGGCAGGCGTAGATATTTTGCAAAGCGATACAGGCCCAAAAATCTTAGAAGTCAATTCTTCACCTGGCCTTCAAGGCATTGAAAAAGCAACGAATAAAGATATTGCAGGTGACATTATAGACTGCATTGAAAAGCATGCTCACCCTATGATGCGGACATCCGTCAGTGGATAGAGACGCGCTTCATATCGCTTTTAAATCCGCACTTGAATGGTGGGACGTAGCAGGCGTGGAAACGCCGCCTATTCCACCAGCGCCAAAACGTAAAACCAGTCCGCCAAAAGCGGCAATGGCGCGAAAAACGCCCCTGCAGCAAGCGCCCGCAAAGCCGCCTACGCCGAAACCTGCGCCAAAAGTGGAAAGCGCGCCCATTGCAGCCGCGGCAAAAACACTTGAGCAGCTTAAGGCCGCCATAGACACATTTGACGCTGGTCCTCTGTCCGATAATGCCCGCCAAGCCGTCTTCTCGCGCGGCAATCCTGAGGCTGATATCATGGTCATTGGCGAAGCGCCGGGCCGTGATGAGGACATTCAAGGCAAACCGTTTGTCGGACAGTCCGGGCAATTTTTGGATAAAATCTTCGCCAGCATCGGCCTAAGCGAAGACACATTATATATTACCAATGTCGTAAATTGGCGGCCACCGAAAAACCGCAACCCCACGGCCGAGGACATTGAAATGTGTTTGCCTTTTATCCATCGGCATATCGCGCTTATAAAACCGAAATATATTTGCGTTGTAGGATCTATCGCCATGAAGGCCCTAACGCCGCATAGCAGCATAACGCGCTCTCGCGGGCAGTGGGTGGATATCACAGTCGAAAGGACGACCATTCCGGCGCTCATTATTTTCCATCCAGCCTATGTGTTACGCCAGCCGAATTTAAAGCGCGAAACATGGCGCGACATGCTGAGTTTAAAGGGTAAAATAAACGCGGCGGATTAAGCCTCTTTAAATTTTAACGTCCCTATATTATCACGCTGATTAAACACTATAGGAACAGTAAAATGCGCCATTTTCTTTTCTCATTTGCCGCCATTGCGGCCTTAACGGCTTGCGGCAATGAAACTTCGCCATCCGCAGCACCTACTCAAAACGAGCCAGATATTACGGCGCAATACCCCGTGCAGCTCCAGAGTATTGGCGAGGGCATTTGGGTGCATACATCCGCCTATACCTATCCTGGCGGGGCGGTCGTGCCGTCAAACGGACTTGTGATCGAAGAAGAAGACGGCTTGATTTTAGTGGATACGGCATGGGGCGAAATGGCGACGGCGTCGCTATTGAAATCACTTAAAGACAAAACATCTAAAGATGTAAAAAAACTGATCGTGACACATCACCATTATGACCGTCTTGCGGGCGTAGACATCCTAGAGCGCGAAGGCGTGGACGTCGTCTCGCATCCATCAACTGCCGCGCTTAGCGCTGCAAAAGGCACGCCCGTTCCTAATAGTTCTGTATCAGAGCTTGGCACCGTACCCGCGCGCGTTAAAATCGGTAGCGTTGAAGTCGCCTATCCCGGCCCGGGCCATACGGAAGATAATTTGGTTGTTTACGTGCCGTCAGCCAATATTTTGTTTGCAGGGTGTCTTGTGCGCGGGGCCGATCAAACATCCCTCGGAAACATTGACGATGCCAATATTGAAGGCTGGCAGAAGAGCTTGGCATGGACGAAGGTCACTTATAAAGACGCCAAATTGGTTATCCCCGGTCACGGCAAAGGCAGCACGCTTAACCTTATTGATAAAACGATAAAGCTCGCCGCCGAAGCACAAGCCAAAGAAACCGCAGCCGCCCCTAAAGAATAGCGACCTCTTTATAGGCCTTAAGGGCCTTGGCATCATCAATATCAATGAGCGTACGCAGATAAGCAGCTCGTCCGTCAACGCGCGCGCGCATATCTGATAATGTGCGCTCATGCGACCAGCGTACATTCTCAAACAGACCGCGACGCGCTGGCCCATTAAGTCCCATAAGCCAAAAACCGCCATCATCGGCGGGGCCAAACACGGCTATATTATGCCGAAGGGCCTGAAATCCTTGCGCAATATCCTTAGCGCTCACATTCGGGCAATCTGTGCCAATCACAAGCGTGGGCCGTTTTTCCAAAAACACATTTTGCAATCTCTCGCCTAAGCCTGCACCTACCTGCGCAAATTGCGGTACGCCGTTCCATTCGGCAACGCCGCCAAGGCTGCGCTCTGGTGTTATCGCTAAAACAGTATCCCAACGCGGGTCAGATGTATTACGTATAACGCGGCGCATCATATAGCGGTACAACCGCTTGGCGTGCACAGGGCCAATATCCGCCGCGAGCCGTGTTTTAGCATGCCCCATAATCGGGGCCTTTGCCATGATAACGAGCCGCCCCCTCATTTCGCCGGGGCCGTATAGCGCGCGATCAAATCATCAATACTAACGCCTTTATTATAGGCCTTTATGATATTCAAATTCCGTAAACATCGTTTCATATACCCCTCGCGCGCATAGGCGCTAACGTCACTATAAAGCCTGCCCTTCATACGCCGCAAACCTGTGCGCCCATGAAGACGTTTAATTGCGCGAATGATTTCCACATCCTCAAACAAGGCTTGCTGCGGGTAGCCGCCGACCGCCTCATACATTTCCCGGGATATCAACAGGCCTTGATCCCCATAGGGAAATAGAGGCCATATATCACGAAGACCTACAACGAATTCCATAATACGCGGCCGTATCCCACGAGCCTCCGCGCCAAAAGCAAAATACCCTGCTTTGCTTGGGTATGCTTGAATATGCTCAGTAATTTCTTGCCGCCACCCACAAGGCAGTCGGCAGTCGGCATGGACAATAAAATACCAATCAGCGCCATCAACTTTATGGGCCCAGTTTACCCCCCGAGAGAGCTGTGTCCCTCGGCCCGGCGTTCCCAAAGCGATTCGTGCCTTGGCCTTAGCTGCCGCGTTTAAGGTTCCGTCTGCCGATCCACCATCCGTTACGACAACAGCTACGCCGCGTAACTGTTCTAGCAAATCAGGCAGGCCCTTTTGCGCATTTAGTGTCGGGATGATAACGGCGAACATGCAATGACTTTTGATCATATTGAGGAACGAAGCAATTTAATTTCAAACATAAAAAAACCCGATCACAAGACCGGGTTTTCTTAAAAATACAAAATAGATTATTTAGCTTGTTTAGCCGCTTTTTCAGCTTCTCTGGCAGCTTTTTTAGCAGCTCTAGCAGCTTTCTTTGCCGCTTTTTTAGCCGCCTTATCGCTCATTTTTTTAGCTTCATCCGTGGCTTCATCCTTCGCCATTTCTGTTGCTTTATCGGCGACAGCTTCCGTCATGTCTTTTTCTGGTTCCGCTGGGACAGATTTTGAAGCATCTTCCATAAGCGTGGCCGCATCATCTTCGGCCTTCTCTTCTGGGCGAATTGTAACAGGGTACATGCAATAAATACCATCATTTACTTCGTCACCCGGACAGTCCACGACACCCAACTGGTTTCCATCATAAATAGGGTCGGCATAAGCTTCGTCGCGAATTGGCACGAGGCAGTAATCGCTTCCCTTTACTTCAACCATAACACCGCCTTCATTCGTGCAGTCACTTTCGTTTGTGATAGCAGAGGCTGGCATTGCGAACGCAGCGAGAGCTAAACCTGTTAGCGCACTTGCTGTCAAAAATTTCGTCATTATACACTCCTAAAATACAGTTAGGCCCTCCTAACAGACCTTTTTCCCTCTAAAAAGGGGAAGAGCTGTAAAAAGTGCAGGAATCAGGCCAAAAACTTCACATGACAGAAAAACGTACACTCACGACTCCTGACTTCTCTTATGAGCATAAGTTCATGACATCCCATATGGGCCCGGTTTGCGGCGTAGACGAAGCGGGGCGCGGACCGCTTGCTGGCCCCGTTGTTGCGGCGGCTGTGATATTGGACAAAGCCCGCATTCCAAGCGGCCTGAATGACAGCAAGAAACTCTCGTTAGGCCGGCGCGAAGCGTTGTTCGATGAAATCTGGGATACATGCCATGTGGGTGTTGGCATTAGTGAACCGGAAGAAATTGACCGCATTAATATTTTAGGCGCAAGCCTTATCGCCATGCGCCGCGCAGTTTTAAACCTCCCCCTAGCGCCCGCCTATGCGTTAATCGACGGCAATCGTTCACCCGATCTGCCCTGCGCGCATGAAACCATTATTAAAGGCGACGCCAAAAGCCTCTCAATTGCGGCTAGCTCTATTATCGCCAAAGTGACTCGCGATCGATTAATGAAAGAAGCCGGACAGCGCTTTCCTGCCTATGGCCTAGAGCAGCACAAAGGCTACCCAACGGCCGCCCACAGAGCGAGCGCCATATCCGTCGGCCCTAGCGCCATTCACCGCGTAAGTTTTGCACCGTTTAAAGGCATGCGCATAAAGTAAACCCATAGCGCCCTGTGGATATTAACCTATCCTAACAAATAGTAAATTTTTAATGTTTTTCAACACTTTAACATCTTGGTAAGCAAATCAGTCACTAGTCCTCTCTAAAGACATTAAACAGAGAGTTTTGATTCGTGACATCCCTCCCCCTCAACGAAATCCTCCAAGGTGATTGTATTGCCGGTATGAATGCCCTTCCGGCTGAATCCGTAGATTTGGTTTTCGCAGATCCGCCTTATAATCTTCAATTAGGCGGAAATTTGTCTCGCCCGGATAACTCCACAGTAAACGGCGTTACAGAAGAATGGGATCAGTTCGACACAATGGACGCCTATGATCTGTTTTCGCATGATTGGTTAAAAGCGGCACGCCGTATCCTAAAACCTAATGGCTCGCTTTGGGTCATCGGCAGCTATCACAATATTTTCCGTGTTGGCACAGTGCTGCAAGATCAGCAGTTTTGGATTCAGAACGACATTATCTGGCGCAAGACCAATCCTATGCCTAATTTCCGTGGTACGCGTTTTACAAACGCAACGGAGACGCTGATCTGGGCGACGAAATCTGAAGATGCCAGCCCGACATTTAATTATGACGCGATGAAAATGATGAATGACGGCGTTCAAATGCGTTCTGATTGGACACTACCTATTTGCACAGGACGTGAACGCCTGAAAAAATCAGACGGCACGAAGGCGCACCCCACGCAAAAACCAGAAAGCCTCCTGCACCGCGTAATTCTTTCGACCTCGAACCCCGGTGATGTCATTGTCGACCCGTTCTTTGGCACTGGCACAACAGGCGCGGTTGCGAAAAAACTGGGGCGTAATTTCATCGGCTTTGAGATGGAAGAAGAATATATCATTCATGCTCGCCGCCGCATCGGAAACACAAATGCAGGCGACGCCGATTCCATTCGCGTTACGCCCTCAAAGCGCTCAGCCCCGCGCGTACCGTTTGGCACGCTCATTGAGCGCGGACTGATTAATCCCGGCACATATTTATACTCGCCAAATGGCAAATTCTCAGCCCAAGTTCGCGCAGATGGTAGCCTTGTGACAGATGAAACACGCGGCTCGATCCACCAAGTAGGCGCCCATGTTCAAGGCGCGCCGAGCTGTAATGGCTGGACATATTGGCATTTCAATACGCCGCAAGGCCCGACACAAATTGATGCCTTACGTAATATAGTTCGCCAGCAAATGGGCGCGAACGTATAGAATGCAATTACGCGCATCTTTTAAATTTCTTACGCTCGCATGTTTTGCGGGCGTATTGGCCTCTTGCGCCACTGTCCCGCGCGATACTCTATATATAGAAGCTGCAAATATAAATTCAGAGCCCCAGAGCTTCGAACAAGCCCTCGCCAGTCAAAACTATATTACAATAGACATGCAGCAGCTGACATCTGGTCACCAAACTGTCATGACAACGATTAACGGCCAAAGCCGTGCCTTTATTGTCGATACGGGCGCAGGCATGACATTCATAAATCAAGCGGACTTAGGCCTATTTAGCCTGAGCGCATCCAATTTAATTGGCGCGCAAAGCGGGTCGGGAGTTGGCGGCACGATTGGAATTTCGATTTATAACATCGACACCATAAGCCTTGGTGGGCAGGCTTTTGCCTTTGACCAAATATCTTCCACCAATCTTGAATTGATATTGTCGGAAATCGAGAAAGCAACCAACACGCAAATATCAGGCATTATGGGGCAAGACTTCCTCTCGCGTTATAACGCCATTATTGACGTGAAAGCGCACCGTTTATTTTTACGCATCGATTAAGTGTCTAGGCTGGCTTTATAGACTTTCGTCATAAGCGTGGGCAGGGCGTAGGTTTTAAGCGCGCTGCACTGCCCCCAAATATAGCCTTGTGCCTCCAATTTGGCGGCATCATGCTCGCCAACTTCGGCTTTATAAACGCTCAAACGTAATTCGAAATGCGTAAAAACATGCTTCACGCCATTATCGCATAATTGCCAATTTCGCGCGATAGGAGCTGCCGATTGGACCACTTCTGATGTCGGCTTATCTCCCCAAGGCGTTACCGGAAGCCCCAACATTCCGCCCAAAAGCCCTTTATCGGGGCGGCGTTCCAGTAAAACTCGCCCTTTATTATAAAGCACAAAGCCGGCGCCATGCCGAACGGCTAGCTGCGCTTTTTTAAGCTTACGGGGATAGGTTTCCGGATTGCCGCTTTTGAAGGCACTGCAATCGGCCTGCCATGGACATTCTCCGCATTTTGGAGACTTGGGCGTACATATGCGGCCGCCAAGATCCATCAAAGCTTGCCCATAATCACCGGGACGCGTGACTTTTATTCCCTCGGGGACAGCGAGGCTTTTCGCGCATGTCCAGATATCTTTGCGCCCCTTTGGCAAGGGCGTCTCAACGGCAAAGATGCGCGAGATCACCCGTTCTACATTTCCGTCGACAATATTTGTGACTTCATCAAAGCAGATCGCCGCCATAGTCGCCGCCGTATACGGCCCAATCCCAGGAAGCTTAAGCAATTCGGCTTCGCTCTGCGGGAAGGCTCCGCCGAATTCATCTCTGATCATTTGCGCGCAGCGGTGCAGGTTTCTCGCCCTCGCATAATATCCAAGCCCGGCCCACATGGTCAGGACAAAATCACGCTCTGCGTTTGCCAAGTTCATAACGGTTGGAAATTTTTCTAAAAACGCATACCAGTAAGGCGTGCCATGCGCGACCGTTGTCTGCTGGAGCATGATTTCTGAGAGCCAGATCGCATAAGGGTCAGGCGTAATACCGCTTGCCCGCGCCTCTGGGCGAATGCGCCATGGTAGCTCTCTCCTCCGCGCGTCATAATGTGCCAGCAACGCGCGCCGAAGGGATTTTATTTTCGCTTTGGGGAAAATGTGCACAGATTTAACATCTCGTAACTTGTTCATAGAGGCATATTCGTCCATCTTACTGACAGTAAGCGGCAGGGAAACTCAAGAGCAGACTGTGAACAGGACCGTAAAAAATACGACCGCACAAAGCGATCCCTCAGCGCCTTCACGAGAAGACAATGCCAAAATTCAGGCCTGGCTCTCAACGCAGCGCGGCAGACCGCAATATCGTCCTAGTCCCGCCATTGGAAGAGCCGCTGCAAAAATCGTTAAGCCATTTGCGGCGAAGTTTGGGACGGGGATCACGCCGATTGTTCAGAGCTGGCCTGAAATTATCGGACGGCGTTTTGCCAAAATATCACGCCCATCTAAACTCTCAGGCAAAAAGAACGAACGCGTCTTAACCATCGAAGCCGCCGCCCCTGTTGGCGCGCTGATTTTAGCGTCCAGCGGGCAAATCTTACAGCGCCTGAATACTTTTTTAGGTCATGACACCGTTAAGCACCTTAAGATCACGCAAGAAAGCGCATCCGCATCTGATCGCGCGCCCATGAAAACGCCAATACGCGCATTAACGCCAGACGAAGAAATAGCACTGCAATCAAGTCTGGAAAATATTAGCGATGATGGGCTAAGGTCAGCCCTAGAAAACTTCGGCCGTAAAATGCTCGGGACGCAAACGCATAAGCCCCGATTATAATATAAAGATAGGAACCCCCATGTTCACAGCCACATCTCGCCCCATGCGCTCTCTTTTAAGCACACTTCTTATAGGCTCAGCCTTCACCCTCAGCGCAAGCGCTATCGCGCAATCGACGCCTATCCCGATGGAAGAAAGCAACATATCCTCAAAGGTAACTGAATATGCATTCCAAGTCGCTCCAAATGATCACGTGATTGGCGAGGCCGACGCCCCCAACACACTTATTGTCTATGCTTCCGTCGTATGTGGTCACTGCGCCAAATGGTTTACCCATGATTATCCTATTATAAAAGAGGAACTAATCGACACCGGTGACTTGAAACTTGTTTTCCGTGAATTTCCTACATACCCCGCCGATATCGCTGTTTTAGGGTTCCAACTTGCCAATTGCGCACCGCAGGAAGACTTTATGAATGTCATACTTCATCAAATGGAAAACCAAGAAACAACATTCGAAGCTCTAAAAAAGGGTCAAGCGGTAGAATATTTTGTGCAAATGTCCAAGCTCGCGGGTATTGAATCTGAAGCTGACATGTTTACGTGTTATGAGAATAAAAATGGCTTGATGCGCATTGAAAAATCCCTAGAACGCGCCCAAGCTGCAAAAGTCAAAGCCGTTCCAGCTCTAATATTAAATGAAGAGTTAATGAAAGGCATGAATGGAGCGGAGCATGTATTAGCCGCCCTCGGCAAGGACATTTCACATCTTGACCAAAAAGATGAAATTCATGATGAGCACGATCACAACTAATCGGCCAAATCGTTTTAAAATACGCCAAATTGGCTAAAACTCGATAAACTGTTAATAAATTAACAAAAGGTTTAGATCAAACTTGCGTTGAACACCAACTTTGCGAGACTGACCTATGTTTAAGATTACACAAACCGATTCGCGCTTTCGCGCGCTTGCCATATCCTCTCTTGCCGCCATTGCGCTTGTCGCGTGCGGCGGAGACGACAATTCTAACGCTAATAGTAACTCAGATAGCCGCACCAGTTTTGAGCGCGCTGATGACCATGCTATTGGTAATCCAGATGCCAAAATCACGCTTGTCGAGCATGCCTCAGTGGTCTGCGTTGCTTGCCGGAATTGGCACGAAACTGTTTATCCCGATTTTAAGAAAAAATATATCGACAAAGGCCATGTACGCTTTGTCTTTCGTGAATTCCCAACAAACCCAGAAAATTTGGCTCAAGCCGGTTTCTTGATCGCGAATTGTGCTGGCGAAGATAAATTCTTCGACAATATTTCTCTACAATTCAAACGCCAACCACAAATCATAAATGCGGCGCGCGGCAATGGGAATGTAAAGGATCAATATATCGCCATCGCCAAAGCGGGCGGTCTAAGCGAAGCTGAATTTGAAGCCTGCCTTGCCAATGAAGAAGAAATCACCCGCTACAAAGCTGTCGTCCAACAAGGCATTGATGCCGGCGTAACGGGCACGCCCTCATTCTTTATGAACGGCGAAAAGCTAGCCCGCACACCAAGCGGCGGCACGGTCTTTACGCTCGAATCGTTTGACGAATCTTTCGCCGCTATTCTGGGCGTCGAAATCACAGCCTCTGACGACAAAGCAGATACAGACGCCGAAAGCGAAAGCGAGTAATCCATGGGCTCTCTCGCCTTCAATCAAATCAAACTCGTCGGGTTTAAGTCCTTTGTGGACCCGACGGATTTTGTGATTGAACCTGGCCTGACAGGTATTGTCGGGCCAAATGGGTGCGGGAAGTCCAACCTTTTAGAAGCCATACGTTGGGTCATGGGCGCCAATTCGGCCAAGGCCATGCGCGGCAAGGGCATGGATGACGTTATCTTTAACGGCACCAAAACGCGTCCAGGCCGCAATCAAGCCCATGTTACGCTCACGATAGACAACAAGGCTCGTATTGCGCCGCCTATGTTTAATGACGATGACACCCTCGAAGTCACACGCGTCATCACTATGGGACAAGGCAGCAAGTATAAAGTCAATAACAAGACTGTACGTGCCAAAGACATTCAGCTTTTATTCGCAGACGCAAGTACAGGCGCAAACTCGCCCGCGCTTGTTCGCCAAGGTCAAATCAATGAATTGATCTCAGCCAAGCCGTCCAATCGCCGTAAAATTCTTGAAGAAGCCGCTGGTATTTCCGGCTTGCACACACGCCGTCATGAGGCCGAATTGCGCCTTAGGGCCGCCGAAACAAACCTTTCGCGTCTTGATGACATACTGCAACAGATTGAAAGCCAACTTTTATCTCTGCGCCGTCAGTCCCGCCAAGCGTCGCGCTACAAAAGACTCGCGGGTGAAATTTTTGAATATAAAGCCCTTCTTTGGCTTAAACGCTGGAACCACGCCTTAGAAACTTTATCTACGGCTCAAGAAACTTTGCAAACCTACGAAAAGCAAGTTCAAGATACGGCAAAATCATCTTCCGAAGCGGCGCGAGAAGTCGCAGAGATTGCAACACTGCTTGATCCCAAACGCGAAGAGCAGATCATTGCGGCCGCTGTTTTAGGGCGCTTAAACGCAGCGAAAGACGCGCTTGAACAAGATGAGCACACAGCCAAAACAGAAATTCGCAAACTCGAAACACAGATCGAACAGCTCGCGGCCGATCTCGCGCGCGAAACCGGCATAGTCCAAGACGCCGAAGAAGCCGAAGCGCGCCTCAAAGCAGAGTTTGACAAGCTATCTTCTGTAAAAGACATGACGGCCCTTTTGGACGCTGCTGCCGATGAAGCCGAAATGGCGATTACGGCACGGTCAAATCTTGAAACAGAATATAATGAACTTACGCGTAAATCTGCGGATCAAAATGCCCGTAAAGACGGAGCGCAGCGCGAAGTTCAGCAATCAGAAAGCCGTCTAAGACGGGCGCAAAGTGAACATACAAGGGCTGTAGAGAAACTAGCGTCCATAGAGGCAACAAGCCAAGATATGGCAAGCCAAAATCTTTTTGCCGTCTCAGCAAATGACGCACAGCAAGCGCTGCTTGAGGCGCGCGAACATGAAAAATCTCTGATGCGGGAAAGAGAAACTGCGGAAAAAGAAGACCGCGCGGCTCGTGATGCCTTGGCGGAAACCAAGCAAACTGTCTCAAAGCTAGAAGCCGAATGCGAAGCATTGAAACGTGTACTCGCGCGAGGAAATAATGCACAGTGGACGCCTGCTCTGGCCAAAATTGATGTCAAAAAAGGTTATGAACAGGCTCTAGCCGCCGCACTTGGCGAAGACCTTGACGCGGCCATCGGAGAGCAAGCCCCCGTGATTTGGGGCGGAGCAAACACTCCCACACAGCCTCTTCCAGCGGGCACAACACCTTTATCTGATTACGCCAATGCGCCGGATGAAATGTCGGCCCGTCTATCCCAAATTGGACTTGCTGATAAAGATAACATCACAGATTTCGCAAGTGCGCTCAAACCAGGGCAACGCCTTGTCACCCTTGAAGGTCACGTGATCCGTTGGGACGGTTTTGTGATCGACGCCGAAGCCGAAACAGCCGCCGCTATCCGCTTGCAGCAACAAACACGCCTCTCTGAATTAACCGCAGAAGTAGACGGGGCCTCGGGAAATGTTAAGGCAGCCCATGACGTTTTTGAAAAACGCCGTAGCGCGCGTCAGCGCGCCGACGAGGCGGCTAAAAATGCTCGTAAATTGCTTCCAGACCTTGAACGCAAAGACAGAGCGGCTCAAGCTGCGCTTACGCAATTTGAGACAGATGTCGCTCGTGAAAGCGCAGAAAAAAATGCGCTAGAAAATCAAATCAAACGCCTCGTGCAAGAGCTCAAAGATCTCTCCCAGCAATTTGAAGAGGCCCAGCTTGCGCTCAACGCCTTAGGCGCCCTCGAAGATTATGACGCCCAGCAAACTGAGCTTCAAGAGAGACTAACCCATGCCCGCGCCAAAGCGGATGATGTTAGCGCAAATTACCGGAGCCTGAAAAATGATGCCGAAGCCCGCGCTTCGCGTCTCCGCGCGGTTGAAACCGAGCGAGCCAATTGGAACAAACGCAGCCAAACTGCCGCCGGACGCGTATCCCACCTTGGGCAACGCGAAGAAAACGCAAAGGCTGCCCTTAATTCTGCAACACATGGCCCCGATCAATTTGAAGAACGTCGCAATACGCTCTTCCGTGAATTAGAAGCGGCCGAAAACCGGCGCACCAATGCAGCAGACGCGCTCGCCTCTGCTGAAACACTTCTGCGCACAGCAGAAGCGAACGCCCGCGAAACAGAAGCCGCACACGGGCAAGCCCGAGAACAAAGAGCGGCTTCGCAAGCCCGTCTCGCCGCCGCGCAAGAACGCATTACGGAAACAAAAGCCCGCATTGATGAAACACTGTCATGCGAGCCTAATGAGTTGCCTCAGCACCTTGGCGAACTAGATGCCGAGAGCAATGTATCTGAAAACGATATTGAGCGTAAACTTGACCGGCTCTCGCAAGAACGCGAGCGCATGGGCGGCGTAAACTTACGTGCTGACGAAGAAGCGCTTGAGCAAGAAGAGCGCATGACGGCCATGACCGATGAGCGCCAAGATCTCATCGCGGCGATTGCCCGTCTGCGTGAAGGCATTGATGAGCTCAACACCGAAGGGCGGCAACGCCTCTTAAAGGCCTTTGATACAGTCAATAGTCACTTCGGCCGTCTCTTCACGACATTGTTCGGCGGCGGAGAAGCCTCCCTTGCGTTAACAGAATCAGATGATCCGCTAGAAGCCGGACTTGAAGTCATGGTCAGCCCTCCTGGGAAAAAGCTTGGCTCTATGTCGCTTATGTCCGGCGGCGAACAAGCACTGACAGCAACGGCTCTGATTTTCGCGGTCTTTTTATCAAATCCTGCGCCAATTTGCGTTCTAGATGAGGTTGACGCCCCTCTGGATGATGCAAATGTGGCGCGTTATTGTGACTTGCTTGATGAAATGACACAGCAAACGAAAACAAAGTTCATTGCCATCACTCACAACGCCGTAACCATGAGCCGGATGAACCGCCTCTTTGGCGTCACAATGGCCGAGCAAGGCGTATCGCAATTGGTCTCTATTGATTTAAGCAAAGCGGAAGCCCTCGTCGCGGCTGAATAAAGCCAAATGAGTAGAATCAGGGGCGGTTTTTAAAGCACCATAAGAGCAGAATTGTCGCACCAACCTTTTTTATTGTATTTCGCATTGTTTTCAATGACTTAGCATTTTAAGCGGTGTGTTGACTTCGCATAGCCGCCTCGTTAAGTTGCGCGCGCTTGAAGGAGGGAACTCCGACGGGCATTTAGGTGTGTATGACAGACGAGAACGAAACATCACAAACTCGTAAGCCATCATCTGATTTGGAACAGCTTGGGCAACGTCTTGACGAATTAAAGGCGAAGCATAAAGAGCCAGAAACCAATGCAGGAGACGGCTCAGTTCTTGGAATGGCTTGGCGCTTGAGTACAGAGATTGTTGTGTCAGTTTTAGTTGGCACAGGTCTTGGGCATTTATTGGACAGGTTTTTCGGAACAGGTCCGTGGATATTGTTAGTAGGATTAGGATTTGGCTTCGCCGCCGGGATAATAACAACATTGCGTACGGCCGACAGAATGGACGCCGCCAGCGCAAACATCCCAACAGGGGATGATATCAAGGACGAAGACGAAGAGGATTTTTGAGGTAATCATGGCTAATAACCCAATGGATCAGTTCAAGATCAAAGACATCTTTGAAGGCCCGCAACTTGGCCCGATTGATCTGACGTTCACCAATTCATCTCTTTGGATGGTCATTAGCACTGTCGGCGTGATTATCTTCCTTGGCCTTGCCGCGCGCGGGAAAACAATCCCTGGGCGCCTGCAATCTATTGGCGAGATGAGCTACGAATTTATTTCTGACATGCTTCGGGACACAACAGGCCCAGAAGCGGCCAAATGGTTCCCTTATATCTTTACAATGTTTTTCTTCATCCTGTTCGCCAATCTATTCGGCATGAACCCTTACGCCTTTACAACCACATCACACATCGCCGTCACCGCAGCTTTGGCTGTTTTCACAATTTTATTGGTTGTTATTGCTGGCATTTGGAAGAACGGCCTGAAATGGTTCAAAATTTTCGCACCAAGCGGCCTGCCGTGGATCATGTATCCAATCATTATCCCGATTGAGATCATCTCATTCTTAAGCCGCCCTGTAACATTGGCCGTACGTTTGTTCGCCAATATGACAGCGGGCCACGTTATGCTAAAGCTTTTCGCAATCTTCATCGCCTATCTTGTCGGTAAAGACGCTATGTCTGCGGGCATGGCTATCGTGCCAATCATCGGCACAGCGGCGATTGTCGCACTTGAGTTTCTCGTAGCAGGCCTGCAAGCCTTCGTGTTTGCGATCCTGACCTGCGTATATTTGAATGACGTATATCACGTCGACCACTAGCTAAGTCCATATTTTCAAGGAGATTAAAATGGAAGCAGAAGCAGCAAAATTCATCGGGGCCGGCCTTGCTGGTACAGCTCTTGTTGGTGCCGGTATCGGTATCGGTAACATCTTTGCAAACTACCTATCTGGCGCACTTCGCAATCCGTCAGCCGCCGCATCACAGCGCACAAACCTTCTTCTAGGTTTCGCCCTTTGTGAAGCGACTGGTCTTTTCGGCTTCGTTCTCGCTATGATTATCCTAAACGGTTAATCCAACTTAAAGAGTGAGAGTTCAAATGGCGGCAAAAACACCTCAATCAGGCGATGCCCACGCGGCAGCGGCAGCCGAAGGTTTGCCGCAATTTGATATTAGCACATTTTCCAGCCAGATTACCTGGCTGGTTATCACCTTTGGTATACTTTATATCGTTCTCTGGCGGTTTATTTTGCCGCGTTTGGGTAATCCCATTTCAGAACGTAAAAATAGAGTAGCTGATGACCTCGATACGGCCTCGCGTATGCAGCGCGAAGCAGAAGAAGCCCAAAAAGCTTATGAGCAGCTCTTAGTAGATGCCAAAGCTAAGGCTCATAATATGTCCGAAGCGACACGTTCTTCAGTAAATGCAGAAATTGATGCAGAAATTGAAGCGGCAGACGCTGAAGCGGCACAACAAGCGATCATCTCTGAAGCGAAAATTCAAGATATCAGAAAAGCGGCTCTTGCGAATATCGATACGGTCGCAAGCGATGTGGCAGCTGATATTGTGAAGAAGTTCAAAGGTAAAACCGCGTAATTCATTTACGCGATCTAATTTAAAGCGTTAGGAAACGGCTATGCTTATAATGGCTGCAGCTAAAGGTACTCCCTTCCATCTCGACCCCGCCTTTTGGGTAGCGGTCTGTGTTGGATTGTTTTTCCTTGTTCTGATTTGGAAAGGCGCATTTAAGTCTATGGGTCAATCCCTTGATGCACGTGCAAAACAAATTGAAGACCAACTCGAAGAAGCACGCCGTCTGCGCGAAGAAGCTCAAGCTTTGCTGGCCTCTTATCACCGCAAACAAAAAGACGCTGAAACTCAGGCAGACGACATTGTTCGTCAAGCCCGCAGTGATGCCGAAGCCATGGCCACTAAAGCGCGTAAAGATCTCTCTGAGCGTCTTGAGCGCCGCGCCGCAATGGCTGAAGCCAAAATTGCAAATGCCGAAGCACAAGCCTTGGCTGAAGTCAGAGCGAAAGCCGCAGATATCGCCGTTGATGCGGCTCAGGATTTGCTAAAGTCTAAAATGACTGCGACAGACAAGAGCAAACTCATCAAAGCCGGCATCAGTCAAATGGGTAACTTACTCAATTAAGCGCCTCTTAAATTTTTATTTATTCAAGACCCGCCAAATTGGCGGGTTTTTTATTGCGTAAAAGACACGTATGATATCTTAAATAGCCGCCTTGGCATGCTGATAGGATCCCTCATGCGTACAGAAACAGCCCTAAAGCCGACATTGCTCGCCGATTACGTACCGCCTAATTTCGACATCGATAGTGTTTATCTTGATTTCGACCTAGAGCCCGACGAAACCACAGTGCGTTCGACATTACGTGTTACGCGCAAGGCCGCAGGCCCGCTTATTTTGAACGGTGAAGATATTGCGCTAAAATCGGTGAGTATTGATGGTAAGGCGCTGAAACGCTCTCAATACCGTCTTACGCAAAAGGCATTGGAGCTCGGCGGCATTGGCGATACAGCCGTCATTGAAATCACAAACACCTGCGCGCCTGAAAAAAACTCTACCCTTATGGGCCTCTACGTCAGCGGCGGACGGTTTTGCACCCAATGCGAAGCCGAAGGTTTTCGCCGCATTACCTATTACCCCGACCGCCCTGATGTCCTCTCCGTTTTCAAAGTCCGTATCAGCGCCGATAAAAAGGCTTACCCCTATCTCCTCGCCAACGGCAATTGCGTTGAGACAGGCGAGCTGGGCGGCGCACGGCATTTCGCCATCTGGGAAGACCCCTTCCCCAAGCCGTGCTATCTTTTTGCCCTCGTTGCGGGTGAATTTGATATCCTCGAGGACAGTTTCACCACCATGAGCAATCGCGATATCCCGCTAACGATTTATGTCGATCCCGGCGATGCGACGCGCGCGGAATATGCCATGGACGCGCTGAAACGTTCCATGCGATGGGACGAGACAGCCTTTGGGCGTGAATATGATCTCGACCGTTTTATGATCGTGGCTGTGCGTGATTTTAATTTCGGCGCGATGGAAAATAAGGGCTTAAATATTTTCAACTCGGCGCTGCTTTTGGCTGATGGCGAAAGCGCGACAGACATGAATTTCGAACGCATTGAAAGCGTCGTCGCCCATGAATACTTCCATAACTGGACAGGCAACCGTATTACTTGCCGCGATTGGTTTCAGCTCTGCCTAAAAGAAGGCTTCACCGTTTTCCGCGATCAAGAGTTCTCCGCCGGTCAACGCGGAGCCGCCGTTCAGCGCATCAAAGATGTCCGCACGCTACGTACACGTCAATTCCCAGAAGACGCAGGCCCGCTAGTTCACCCTGTCCGGCCCGATAGCTATGTGAAGATTGATAATTTTTATACATCCACAATTTATGAAAAAGGCGCAGAGCTTATCCGAATGCTCAAAACGCTTTTGGGCGACGATATTTTTCGCATGGGGTGTGATTATTATTTCGACACGCTGGACGGCAAAGCCGCGACAGTCGAGCAATTCCTTGCTTGTTTCGAGCATATATCAGGGAAAGACCTAACCCATTTCATGGGGTGGTACACACAGGCTGGCACGCCGCACGTCACAGCTCTGCGTGAAGGTAATATTTTGCGCTTAACACAAAGCACGCCCGCCGCGCCTCTACAAAAACCACAAGCCATTCCAATGCGGATGCAGTTCATCTCTGATTCGGGCGCTCAGAACAAAAGCGACATATATATTTTCGATCAAAAAACTTTGGAGATCGGCCTTCAAAACCTCGGAACGTCTATCACCCCTTCACTTTTCCAAGGGTTTTCCGCGCCGATTAAATTGAAAACCGACTACACAGCCGCAGATCACCTGCGCCTTATGGCTCATGATACAGATGCGTTTAATCGCTGGGAGGCGGGGCAAACGCTCGCGCGGCAACTCCTGATATCAATGGCGGACCATATTGAAAGCGGAGAAACACCAGAGCCGCAAACGCTTCTACGCCAATATACGCATGCCCTGCGGCAGATGTTAAACAGCGCAGAGCTTGAACATGGCTTCATAGCACTGGCGCTAACGCCGCCATCAGACATGGAAATCATTTATGAGCGGGAAAGTTCTGACCCGATTGCGGTCAAACTAGCCGGAGAATGGCTAAGACGCGCTATCTCGGATCATTTAAAAGATGATTTGCTACGAACATATCACGCGCTTGCCACCAAAGAGCCCTTTAGTCCCGATGCAGATGCTGCCGGACGCCGTGCGCTCCGTAATCGCTGTCTCGCTCTGCTCGCCTCAGGGCTGCACCCACAAGCCGCTAGTCTTGCGCTAGAACAGCTCCATAGCGCCAATAATATGACGGATGAGCTTGCCGGTCTTATCACGCTCACACGATTAGGCGGCCGGCGCATAGATAAATCCATGCAAGATTTTTACGAAAAATGGCAGCATAATCCTCTCGTGATCGACAAATGGTTTGCTATTCAAGGTGGGCGTAATTTCCCAGACGGATGCACAGATATTTCGGCGCTAACCGATCATCCCGCCTATGATAGCCGTAATCCAAACCGCGTACGGGCCTTGATTGGTAATTTTGCGATGAATAATCCGGAAGTCTTTCATGCGGCCAATGGATCAGGCTATGCATTTTATGCGCAGCAAGTTTTAGACATGGATAGCCGCAATCCATCTGTCGCCGCCAGACTTGCTGGCGCTTTAGAAATTCGCTCGCGCTTAGATAAACATCGCCAAGATCAGATAAAAACAGAGTTAGAAATGATATTAGCATCTAAACCATCTGCGAATGTGGGAGAGATTGTCGGTAAGATACTAAATTCAGGCTAAATTTCTCTCATAAATTGTCATTTGAATAAGAGTTTATTTAGGTGGCAATGATACCCAAAGGATATGAACAAGCCAAAACCCATCAGCGGCCCTGATCCGCGAACCTTTCACGGTTTCCGCGAACATGTTTCAGAAGCGCTCTACAGCGTTATGGGGCAGCCTGTTATCGATATAAAATCCGGCCGTACACTGCACAATGAATGGCTTGTACGTTTCGATCATGAAGCTGGCCTTGTGGGCGTATTACGCCCTGCCGAAATTAGCGGCGCTATAATGGACCTTGATTTATCAATGCTTGCACGTGCGGTATTATCTCTCAACATGAATTCAGACGGCCCGGGTGTTGCCGTTAATTTATCTGGGGCCTCTATGTCGGACCCGCGGTTTGAGCATGCGCTTAATGCATGTCTTTCAGCATTTACAGGCCCAGCAGAAAAACTCATTTTTGAACTTACAGAAACTTGGAACATAAATGAACTTGATAAAGCAGCTGCAACTTTAGCCCGCCTACGTCTTAGAGGACATCCAATTTGCTTGGATGACGTAGGGGCTGGCGCTGCCTCAATACGGTATCTACGCGCTATAAAAGCAGACTGGCTCAAAATTGATGGAGATTTTGTCGTATCTGCATCACAAGATCCACGCGAAAGAGCAATCTTGGAATCTTTATTATCCCTACGTGAGCCTTTAGATGTTAAATTCATCGCAGAAGGCATAGAAACTGCCGAACTTTTAGATTTTGCTACAACTCTGGGATTTGACGCCGCTCAAGGATTTTATATAGGCCGGCCACAATTAGACCCCACGTTTCCTTAACCAATTCTCACATTTTTTCTTGCAATCTCCACCTCGACTTAACACTAAGTTGGCGGTTACACTTTTGAAGTGATTCGGAGAAATTGGGCCTGAAAGGAATGTGGTGACTCAGTACGCTATAAAACCGCCCATGCCTCAGGCTCAATCCATGCCTGGAATGATGCGCCCCGGAAGCCCTACGCCACCCAACCACGGTTATGATCCACAATCAATGCAAACCACCGCAGTGGGGACGCCAAAACATAAGGGGTTTTCAAACCCTACAAAGACACATGCACGTCCAGCCTCGGCTTTAGGGGCATTAGTCTTTTTATTTTTTTTCGTAGCTTTAGCAGCCTTAATCATGCTCGACATGAAACAATCACATAAGTCGCAAGAACTTGCGGATATATCTGCAAGGACGCAAAATATTGCCTCCCAAGCCTCGCAAAACCTAGATGCCCATATTTTATGGATCAATCAAACTCTCGCATCGCAAGCCACACCAGAACAAATCGTTACCATCCTCGCCCAGAGTGACACCGTGCAGGGTGCGCTTATGTTAGGCTCTACAAACAATATTCTAGCGGCTTCACCAAACATGGCTGGCGCAGCTTCGGCCTTAGACATCTCTGGATTTCCTGAAAAGGGCGTCAAAGTCATGTCCCTTATAGGAAGCAATGCCGAAGTAAGTCCCGTGATATTAAGACGTGAAAACAACCGCTTTCTAGCCGTCATTCTTGTACCAGGCTCTTTAGTTAATTACACGACACAAATGCCCACTGCGCTAATGCTAAATAGTGGCGGGATAATAGACGCCCCAACAGACATAGGTCGGATTGGTGGACTAGCTTTTTTTGGGCTAAGTGCAGAACGCTTAAACCGTATTACTAAAATGGGGCCTGTCGCACATGATTTATCTGGCAATAAAATTTGGCTCAACGCTCAGAATATTCCAAATTCACAATCAATTTTAGTAATCAGTACAAGTCCACAAACTATGCCGTCAGCATGGGGACGGAACCTATTTATATTTGCACTTCTTTTTATTGGCACCGCATGGATGTTTTCTAATCTAATTAAAAAAGCTCCAGAACGCATTGTACATGTGAAAGCCACAAAACCTTCTAACAACAAAAATCATCATGATGAAATTTCTCAACAACGTTATCGCGCAGCACTAGAGAGCAATCGTGGCGGAATTTGGGAAATTAGTTTTGCGAGTAACACAGCCTATGTCTCCCAATCCCTTGCCACACAACTTGGTCTAAGCCCAAAAGAACAAAATATTTCAGTGCCTCAATTTTTGGGACTTTTTCATGAAGCTGACAGAGAACGGCTTTTCTCTTTACTCCGTCGCGCGCACGTGAATGGCGAATTTGAACTTGATCTTAATGTCGCCCATCTTCCAATTACACTTTCATGCCGAGGCAAGCCCTCCGTTCGTGGCAACGCAATGGAAACAGTCATTATCGGTGTGGCGATTGATGTTACAGAACAACGCGGCGCGAGCAGTCGACTTAGATCCGCTGAAGCCCGTCTATCTGCGGCTCTACGCTCTATTAATGACAGCTTTGTGCTATGGGATGCACGAGACAGACTCATGCTTTGGAATGAAAGGTTTGAAGAGTTTTTCGGCTTCCAACCTGGAAATTTGGAAATTGGTATAGATCGCGCCACAGTGGATTATTATGCTAATCAAAAAATTGCTGAAGTGTATGAAGTACAAAATGAAACTGCACAGGATATGTTACTTCATGATGGTCGCTGGGTTCGTTACCGTGAAACTGTAACAGCGGATGGCGGGCGCGTTTGTATTGGATCCGATTTAAGCGGCATTCGAAATCGTGAACATCAACTGCAACAAAACGAATCTGCTTTGCAAAAAACCATCGATGTATTGCGTGAATCACAGCTCCGTATTGTTGAGTTGGCAGAAAATTACGAACAAGAAAAAATTCGAGCTGAAGAGGCTAATCAATCAAAATCAGAGTTCTTGGCAAACATGAGCCACGAACTCAGAACGCCTTTAAACGCTATCAATGGTTTTTCTGATATCATGCAAAAGGAACTTTTTGGCCCCCTAGGAGACCCCCGTTACGCAGAATATGTCAATGACATCTTATTTTCAGGCCAACACCTTCTTTCCCTTATCAATGATATTTTGGATATGTCCAAAATTGAAGCGGGTAAAATGACGTTGAATGCGGAAACGACGCAAATGGACGATATTGTTGAACAAGTTATCCGTATTGTGCGTGGGCGTGCAGACGACAATAGACTTAAGCTAATCTACGAACCATCTATCATTCCTGAAATTGAAGCAGACCCACGCGCAATCAAGCAGGTCCTGCTAAATCTTATGACGAATGCCATAAAATTTACACCAGAGGGGGGAACGGTCAGTTGTGAGATTACGCCCAACTCAGCGGGCTTGATTGTTAAAATATCAGACACCGGAATAGGTATTGCGCAAGAAGACATCGCACGTTTAGCTCAACCATTTGAACAAATTGACAGCCAACATTCGCGCAAACATGAAGGTACAGGCCTTGGCTTAGCACTCTCAAAGTCCTTAGTCGAACTTCATGGTGGCAACTTCAACATTGAAAGTACTGTAGGGCAAGGAACGCAAGTTATTTTCACCTTACCCAATAAACCAGTTGTGAAAGCCCCTGTTGTCGAAGCAAGCGAAGTAAAAGACGAAATCACACAATTAGCAAAAGATATTGCTGATGTTCTTGCGACAGGCAGCGGCGCATTGTCCGAATCTCTACCAAGCGCCTCAGCTGCGGTTACTCCGCCGCCGCCTATACAAGCTCCGGTACAACATGGCCAACCACAGCCGGTTAGTGGCGTTACACTTGATACTATGCCCCCAAGCGGCAATCCTTATAACAATCCGCAACATGCGCCAATGATAGCTTCATCGGCAACGCAACCACAACCAAAAGCACGCTATGCCGTACAGCGTCCAAATCCGAAAACCGCTGCTTAACCGCAACGGAAAACCTGAACTATATATAGAGGCTCAACACTCGCAAATATTCCCTCTATTTTCTTACACGTGGAAAAGTGAGCCGCGCAGCTAAGCCCGCTTTTGCACTCTTACTCTGCAATCCTTCACCCAATTCAAAATTTGCACGATGCAAATCAGCAATAGCATCAACAAGCGCAAGCCCTAGTCCACTACCTACGGCAGAACGGCTTTCGTCTAAGCGCACAAATCTTTCCTTTACGCGCTGGCGCGACTCCGGCGGAATACCAGGACCGTTATCAATGATAGCGATTTCACTACGACCACGAGAATTACGCGTAAGACTAAGTTTTATCTGCCCGCCTGTTGGCGTATATTTAATAGCATTCTCGACTAGGTTTGAAACCGCTTGAGAAATAAGCCCTCTATCTGCTGAAATAAGGTGTCCCTCTTCAATATTTATACTCAGTTCTAAGCCAGCATCCTCACAAGCTGGCTCATAAAGTTCGACAATATCATCAAGTACAATTTTGGGGTCAGTTTCGGTTAAAAGCTCACGCCGTTCACCAGCCTCTAAACGCGCGATGCGCAATACACTATCAAATGTTTTTAACAGTTCTCCGGCATCATCTGCCGCCGCATAAAGCGTTTCTTCAGCTATTGAATCCTCCACTTCAGACGCGGCACTTTCAAGTCGTGTACGTAACCGCGTTAAAGGAGAGCGTAAATCATGAGCAATACTATCGCCTGCATAACGCATCGCTTTCATAAGACGATCAATATGATCCAACATATGATTTAAGTGTTCAGCCAACAAATCCATTTCATCTTCAGAAAAGTTTCTTGGTGCACGACGGTCCAAATGACCTGCACGTACATCATTCGCTAAACGATTAAAGGCGTCTACTCGGCGCGTAAACCGACGCGAAACATACCAACTTGAAATCAAGCCTAAAACAAGTGCGATTGCGGAGGATGTCAATATGGCACTTTTCACCCGTTCCGCCGTTTTCATAGTTGGTTCAACATCACGCGCAACTAGAATTGACGCCTGCTGTATACCATTACGTGTAAGATACCCCGCCAAACCACGCATACGGCGTTCAGTGGCGGCTTGTGTATCCGTTTCCGGCTGCACCATAGTAAAATTTGACTTTGTAAATTTAGTTGCCCCGCCCCGATTAGGAAAAAGGCTGTCTTCGCGGTTTTGCAACTCAATTTGCCGCGCCATCAAATTTCCAGTGGCAAAATCTTTGCCATCGCCATCACGTGATAGAATGACGTAAAAGCCCTCTCCGGAAAAAGAACGCAAAGTGACTTCACGTGTAACGGCTCCGAGCCCCTCCTCTTGCAAGATGTATTCTAGGTCGCCAATTTCTGCGATCAAGGCTTTATCAACAGTTCTTATTTCAGAGCTAATCGTGCGGAAATATACGTTCCCTAGAGCGATAAAGAGCGCAATCACAAAAAGAAATGCGCCCAATAAGCTTAAACGAAAAAGTGTGTTTCTGTAGAGTTTTATAAGCGCTGACATAAGTTCACGCATAAAAGAGGGCGGTTAGACCTGCAAGCGATAACCCGCTCCCCTAACAGTATGTAATAAAGGCTCTTCAAACTCTTTATCGATCTTCCCCCGCAAGCGAGAGATATGAACATCAATTACATTCGTTTGGGGGTCAAAATGATAATCCCAAACTTTTTCTAAAAGCATTGTCCGTGTCACAACCCGGCCTGCGTTGCGCATAAGGCATTCAAGGAGTCGGAACTCACGAGGCTGCAACAAAATGTTCTTGCCTTCACGCCTTACAGTGCGGGCAAGTAAATCCATTTCTAAATCACCGCATTTTAATTTTGTGACGGCTGCACTTGGGTCAGAACGGCGTCCAATCGCTTCCACACGCGCAAGTAATTCTGTAAACGAATAAGGTTTAGCAAGATAATCATCTCCCCCAGAACGCAAACCTTCGACCTTTTGATCTACTTCGCCTAAAGCCGATAAAATCAAAACTGGAGTTGTATCTCCATCTGCTCTCATTTCAGATAACACAGATAAACCATCACGTTTTGGCAACATGCGGTCAAGGATCATTGCATCATAATCTGCTGCACGAGCCATTTCGAGCCCAAGCTCGCCATCGGGTGCAAGATCAACAACATGGCCAGCTTCCATTAGCCCTTTACGGACATATTCCGCAGCCACTTCATCATCTTCAACAACCAAAATGCGCATTTTAACTCCTTGGGCGCGTGCCCTTCAATTAACTATTCATTATAACGGAAGCACGACAAAGGTTTCATACCCATCTGCTTCACGCACTAGTAATAAAACTTCAAGCGTGCCCAAGGCTTGTGACTGCGCCATCATGTGTTCAAAGGCAGGCACGCTTGGAATGTCTCTGTCTTCAAATTGCATAATGACAGAATTTGATGTGATACCTGCTTGCGCAGCGGCACTTCCTGGCACGACAGATTCAACGTAGATTCCAATTTGGTCATATCGCATACCAAGAGCTGTCCGAGCATTCGCGGATAAATCAACCAAAGACATACCCGTCGGTGGCCCGCTTAAAGGAATATCGTCATATGTTGCTGCACTTGCACCTGTTGATGCACTTTTATCTATTTCTTTTTTCTCTGGGCGCTCTGCAATTGTAACCGTTAAACGATATGGTTTTTCAGCTCTTTCATAAGTAACTTCCATTTTTTGTTTCGGTCTTAACTGTCCAATAATGCGCGTCGCTTCCACAGAATTCCGTACGGTGGTTCCATTAATACTCAATATGATATCATCAACGCGCATACCATGAACATCAGCTGGGCTTCCTTCAACAACATGATTCACAGTCGCACCTGAACGAAAGACGCCATCTCCTTTAGAGAACTCAGCCGTTCGAAGCCCCGCACCAAGCCAACCTCTGCGAACACGACCATCATTTCGAATTGCTTCAACCACCTCTGCGGCTGTGTAATGTGGGATAGAAAATGCAATGCCAACGCTTGCACCAGTTGGAGAGTAAATGGCAGAGTTTACGCCAATTACATCACCTCTAGGATTGAACAAAGGACCGCCAGAGTTCCCAGTATTGATCGTGGCATCTGTTTGAATGTAATCTACATATGATCCACTCTCGACACGCTCTCGGCCTATTGCTGAAATAATACCGAAACTCGTCGATTGACCAATACCAAAAGGATTACCGATAGCGACAACCCAATCGCCAATACGTAGATCTTTACCTTGATGAAATTTCACGACAGGGAAAGTGCGTGGGTCATCAATTTGCAAAAGTGCTAAATCTGTCTCTTCATCTGTGCCTATGATATTGGCAGGATAACGCTCACCATTACCAAAGACCACTTCAATTCGGGTCCCACCATCAATTACATGATAATTTGTCACGACTTCACCTTTAGGTGAAATAACGAATCCAGACCCTTGTCCTTCAGTCGTGGAATCAACGGTTTCGGATGTTACGATGATATTTACCACGGCAGGACTAACCCGCTCTACCAAATCTGCAAGCGAGGTCATGGCTGGATATGCAAAAGGGAAGCCTACTTTTTCTGGTCCTTGCGCGTTTAGCGTTGCCCCTACATTGTCTGCCTCTTGTCCAGCAATGCATGGCATTGCAAGCGCAATAGCCGCAAAGCTAATAGACGTACCCATGACGAATTTTCTAACGGTTGTGAATGCAATATTCTGCAAGACTGTCTCCACGATTCAGATGCACTCTGATGGAGTGCGCCTATCCTAAATCTGTCCAAAACATGACAATTTTGCCATATTTAGTTCTAAGACTGCCGAAACACTAATAATAAATTATTCTTAGGCATGGCAATCCGCTGCGCGGAATTAAACCCTGCCAATGCAAATATATGCTTAACAGATTCTAAAAAACGCACGCCCCATTCCGCATTTCGAGCTTTTAAAGCTCTATCGAACTCTAAATTGGAAGCTGCATTTGATTTTTCTTCTAGAAAAGGGCCATATAGCACAACGATTCCATCCGGACCAAGAAGTTCACCGGCCCCCTTTGCGAGCCCCAGCGTAGCTTCCCAAGGCGCAATGTGAATCATATTAGAGCAAAAAATTACTGAAGCATTTTCAACATGAGTTTCCCATGCTGCTTTGGTAACATCAATATTTAATGACGTTCCTATCTGTCCTGCACATTTATTTGCCCATGCATTTTGACTCTGACGCGCCTCAAGGTTGGGGTCTGATGGTTGCCACCAAAGATCCCGCCGTTGCATACACATATGAACAGCATGTTCACCCGTACCAGACGCAATTTCTAAAACTCTTGCGTGCTTGGGTAAAATATTGACAAGTTGTTGCCCAATAATGCCTTTATTTCGCGAAGCACTTGGCGCGTATTGTCGTGCACCATCATGTTCGCGACTTTCTAAATGTATAGGAATTTCAGCCATTATTCCTCATGGCCTCGCCGACACGGCAAACGTAAGTCCACCTGCAAACCACCAAACTCAGCCTGTCCTAAAGTAAGTTTCCCCTTATACGCCCGAGCTAGGTCATCCACGATCGCGAGACCAAAACCAGTTCCAGGAGTAGCTTCATCAAGACGTACGCCCCGCTGCAAAACGGTCTTATAATCTTCTTCCGCAAGACCAGGGCCATCATCTTCAACGGTAATCAACATATACGCATCATCATTTTCATCGAATTTCGCCCGAATACGCACAGCACCCACAGCCCATTTACAGGCATTATCCATGAGGTTTCCAATCATGTCATCCAAGTCACGTTTTTCTCCGCGAAAAACCAGCCCCGTGCCGATATCGCTTAAAATTTCAATATCTTTTGACCGATAAATACGTGGTAATGTTCGAACTAATGAAGAAATTATAGGCTCAACGTCTGTAGTAACGCCAATAGTATGACCACGAGCTGCTGCACGCGCACGCTGTAAATGGTGATCCACTTGCTTACGCATAATATCTGTTTGCCGGTTAATAATTTCCGTTAAACCGTCCGAAGCACTCTCTTGTCGCCCATCGCTCTCGTTCACCAAAACTGCAAGCGGTGTTTTCAATGCGTGTGCAAGATTAGCGACATGTGTACGCGCTCTTTCTACAACGTTAATATTATGATCAATTAGGGAATTCAGCTCTGTAGCTAATGGTTGAATTTCTTGGGGGAAGGTTCCTTCGACACGTATGGCTCTGCCCTCACGAACATCGGCAACTCGTTCTCGCAAGTCAAATAAAGGCCTAAGCCCTAAGCGTACTT
This sequence comes from Maricaulaceae bacterium, assembly GCA_049607665.1. Taxonomy (GTDB): domain Bacteria; phylum Pseudomonadota; class Alphaproteobacteria; order Caulobacterales; family Maricaulaceae; genus Fretibacter. The sequence continues at coordinate 28,754 of JBMYWT010000009.1, read as the reverse complement.
GCGTATAAACCCCAATGATAAGCCCCGCGATAAGGAAAATCATAAATCCAATAGCCAGCGCAGCAAATCCGCGTACAGCGCGGCTCGCGGGACGGCTGTCAGCTGCGGCTAAAACAACAACAGGCATAAATTCCATGTTGGGCAAAGTAACATACCTTCCAACAAGACGAAGTGGTTCATGATCTGGACCGATAGTTTGCGTCGCTATCTCATCTCCTGGCTGCGAACGAAGCTGCGTAATAGAAGCATTCGGCAGAACAAGTGTTTCGCCATATAAAGAATGTGATGATTTTATCGGTGAAACAACGCCAATTGCATCCACAGTACCAATAAGCCAGTATCGCCCTGATAAAGCACGTTGATACCGCGGATCTATAGGTTCTTGGACTAAGCGAATAGTCTTTTCATTCTCGACTTCTTTAACTTCTGCCGAAGCGATTAATGACGTTACGGCATTAGAAAGGGGGTCATCAAAAAGCCTATATGCAGATGCACGGTAAAACCATGTCAACGCAACGGAGGTCAGCACAAGCACAGGTAGCGCCCAATAAATAGCACTCCTGACAAGACGCCCCACTAAGGATCTTTGATTTGGCAGCCCTTCAAGTACATTTAAGTTCTGTTCTTTAAGATCAGAATTTTTTAATGAAGTCATGCCTATGAGGCTTTTTGTTCTGCCGGATTAATAAGCCGATAACCAAGACCACGAACGGTTTCAATCCGATCAGTTCCAATTTTACGGCGCAAAC
>JBMYWT010000009.1:0-27995 GCA_049607665.1 Maricaulaceae bacterium | reverse complement strand
GAATCCCGATCAAAATCTTGATCATATATATGTTCAACAAGTTCAGTGCGTGAAATAACACGCCCACGATGCATAGCAAGGTAACTAATCAAACGAAATTCGTGTGACGTCAATTTAATAGGACTGCCATCGACAAAAATACGCGCAGCACGATTATCAACTAACAAATCTCCAACTTCTATAGAATCTGTAGAATGTCCCGCAGCCCGGCGAACGAGCGCGCGAATTCGCGCAAGTAACTCTTCGGTATGAAAAGGTTTAGATAAATAATCATCGGCACCTGCATCAAAGCCGGCTACTTTTTCGGACCATTGATCTCGCGCTGTTAAAATAATCACGGGGAACGTTCGCCCGTCTGAACGCCATTTTTGTAAGACGCTCACGCCATCAATAAGAGGCAAACCAAGATCAAGAATAACGGCATCATATGGCTCTGTATCGCCTAAAAAATGCCCTTCTTCACCATCACCAGCGACATCAACGGCGTAACCCGCATCCACCAAGGATTGACTTAGTTGCCGTGATAGGTCTGGATCATCTTCTACTACGAGAATTCTCATGTGCGCCTCCAAAGATTATTTGCAAGTACTTTATTTAAAGAACACGTCCTGTCGCAGCGTCAATAAAAACATCAACTACACGGCCATCTTTACGGATCATGCGGACACGATAGCGAGCCCCTTTGCGCTTAATATCTACAACTTCAGCATTTCGTACGTGTTGACGTGCGATCGCTTTCGCTTCGCTAGCCGAAATAGAAGACTGTACATAACGATGTCTTTTATTTTGCAAGTTATTCACAATGGATGGAGCTTTGATACTCGTGGTCAACCTACCACCATCCAGCGCAGCTGCAGCCGGTGATAAGGTCATAGCAGACATTACAGTAACCGTGCACGCAACGCATAATTGTTTAATTATCTTCATCATATGATACCTCTACCATAGCCGCCCTGAACAAAGTCTGAATAGAGCATTTGGGTAACTTTCAGATTAAGGCCCCAACACATCCCTAGGGTTTGAAGATCCCATATTATTTGTTGACTGTGCCCATATCTCTAAATCTTTATCAATAGAACGCGGTAAAATAATTTGCGGCGTTACAATAAGCGCACCACCTTTTATCCCTTTATTTTTAATCCTAAAAGCTTTGCCACCATCGCTACCAGCCGGAATGTTTAAACTTATAGTTCCTGCAGGTATTGTAACTGTAACCTTTGCCCCCAAAACAGCTTCCCCTAATGTTATCGGTAAGGTTAATTTTAAAACGTCTCCATCGCGTGAAAAATATTTATGAGATTTGACGGTTATTTCAACACGCGCATCGCCTGTATCACCACCATTTATGCCGGCTTCACCTTTACCTCTCAAGCGTAGTGCAGTTCCATTTTCAACCGCTTCAGGGATAGTTACATTCAGTGTTTTTCCGTCCGCAAGCTTTATACGTTTCTGCCCGCCTTTTATGGCCTCTAAAAAAGACAAGGTTACAGCATAACGTACATCCTTACCCTTTTGAGGGGTTTTATTTTGCTTATACCCCCTGCGGTTTGAACCACCCGTTTGCTCCCCCACATTCATGCCAAAGAGAGAGGAAAACAAATCCGTTATATCATCACTCTTACCACCGAATGGATTACGCTGAAATTGACCTCCCCTGGAATGAAAGCCACCACCAAACGGACTTTGTGCCTGCCCATTGGCATCAACACTTCCATTATCATATTGGGACCGTAACTTTTTGTCGCTTAGTAGGCTATATGCAGCAGAAATCTCTTTAAACTTATTCGCCGCAGTTTTATTTCCCGGATTAACGTCGGGATGGTATTTCTTAGCCAAAGCTCTGTAAGCTTTTCTGATATCACCATCGCTAGCTGTTTTAGCTATTTCAAGTAATTTATAGGGGTTTTTTGCCACGCGCCGTTTCCTTTGTCGCCAATGTAGGCAGGACCGCACCAAAAACAAGCGTCACTTTGTGCTTAGACACATCTTTTAGCAAAAAATATTAACGTTAAGCTACACCAACAAGACTTGGGTCTGTTGAAGATTGATGTAAAAAATTCCGCGCAATTGTGTATTTTTCCTTCAAATTCGACCGAAGCCCTTCATCCCCTATCATTGACGCGAGCGTAATTGCACTTCGATAACTTTCAACAGATAAAGCAATTGCATCCATATCTTTATTCATACGTCCAATGCCAAAAGATGCATCTGCCAAAGACTGATAGAGTTTTGCATTCTCACGAGGCGCGCCATCTGAAGGGTATAATTGTTGCGACGACGTCAAAGCCTCTGCCGCTTGAAAAAGAGGTTGAGTTTCACCAGTTTGCGAAGCAAGTAAAATCATCTTTTGAGCCAACTGGCGGTTTAACCCGACAAGCTCGTGGGTCACATTTTTTAAATCGCGTTTTAAGTTTAGCTTATTGCGAGCAACCATGATTCGCCCCTATTTAGTCTCAAATTGACACAACTCAGAATGCAGCCCCATAGTTAAAGAGAGATTAAGATGTAAATTTGATTTAGAGATTTAACCCCAGTTTTTTTTCTGCCTCTAACATATAATCTCGCGTAAAAGGCAAGGCATCAACCTGTTTGGTCATCTGAATTTGGAAATTCATGTTTTTGCTATAGCGGAACGAAAATTCGCTGATAATCAAGTAAAACTCCCACATCCTACAGAACCGCTCATCCATCATCTCCGCTACTTTGGTGCGGTTTGCTTGGAAGCGATTATCCCACTCAAGCAGGGTTTCAGCGTAATGCACACGCAGGATTTCAATATCCGTTGTCCAAAGCCCAGATTTTTCAACTTCGGCCATTGTTTCAGACAAAGCCGGCGAATAACCACCCGGGAAAATATATTTACGAATCCAGCTCGCCGTCGACCCTGGTCCGCCGCGACGCCCAATAGAATGCACGAGCGCGCAGCCATCATCCGCCATCAGATCGTATATCGTGGAGAAATATTCTTGGTAATGCGGCACGCCAACATGTTCAAACATCCCAACCGAAACAATTCTGTCAAACGGCCCGCCAAGCTCGCGGTAGTCTTGCAGGCGGATATCGACTTTATCTTCCAGCCCCTTCGCCTTGATACGCTGCTGTGCCAAAGCGTGTTGCTCCGTCGATAAAGTCACGCCCGTCACATGCACATCGAAATGTTCGGCAATATAGAGCGACAAGCCGCCCCAGCCGCAGCCAATATCGAGAACTTTATTCCCCGGTTTCAGATTAAGTTTCGCCGCAATATGAGCCTTTTTCGCGCGCTGCGCTTCCTCAAGGGCAACATCTGGCGATGTAAAGTAAGCGCAGGAATATTGCATGTCTTCATCCAAGAAGAGCTTATAAAATTCATTCGAGAGATCATAATGATGTTCGACATTTTTACGCGCGCTCGCCCGCACATTGCGTTGATGATAACGTTTAATTTTTTTATAAAACTGGCGCAGGCGTTTTTGGTGTCCCTGCCCGCGTAAGTTCGTCGCGTTCAGCGCAAAGACTTTAAGAAAGTCACGGATTGTACCTTCTTCAACCGTCAATGTTCCGTCCATATAGGCTTCACCAGCTTTTAATTCAGGATTTAAAAATAATGTTCGATAGAGTTTTTTATCGTGAATTTTCACGGTCGCGGATGGCACCCCCCCAGACACGCCAAAGCTATGTCTTTTGCCTGACACATCAATAATATTAAGTTGGCCGACTTTCACAAAACGGCCCATCATTTTACTGAGCAAACGCATATTGGTCCTCAAGAGTATACGTAATGTTATGTATAGCCTTTAAGCGCAGCTATTTATGTCAGACAAGGCCCTTATACATCACAATTTAGCCTAGCCAGTCTTAGGGCACTTCTGTAAATAGGGGAAAACAAGGGATCACTATGACAATATCTTATCCAACACTTCAATTTGGGCATTCCGAAGAAACTCAAATGATCCGCGAATCTGTGGCCGCATTTGCTAAAGAACACATTGCCCCAATTGCGGATAAAATTGACAAGGATAATGAATTCCCCCGGCATTTATGGCCAATGATGGGTGAGCTTGGCCTGCACGGCATTACGGTTAGCGAAGAAGACGGCGGGTCTGGGCTTGGATATTTGCAGCACACAATAGCCCTCGAAGAAATTAGCCGTGCCTCCGCCGCGGTCGGACTATCTTATGGCGCGCATTCAAACCTCTGCATCAACCAACTTCGGCGCTGGGGTAATGCAGAGCAAAAAGCGAAATACCTACCCGGATTGATATCTGGCGAACATGTCGGCAGCCTTGCTATGTCCGAACCGGGCGCAGGCTCAGATGTCGTCTCCATGAAACTCCGCGCGGATAGCGCCCAAGGCGGCTATTTGCTCAACGGCAATAAAATGTGGATCACAAACGCGCCGACGGCCGACACACTTTTCGTCTACGCCAAAACTGATATTGGCGGCGGCAGCAAAGGTATCTCCGCCTTTATTATCACGCCAGACATGGAAGGTTTTTCCAAATCCCCCAAGCTCGATAAACTTGGCATGCGCGGCTCCGATACGTGTGAGCTTGTGTTCGAAGACTGTTTTGTCTCTGATGAAAACCTTGTCGGCGAAGTCGGCCAAGGCGCAGAAATCCTGATGAGCGGCCTTGATTATGAACGCGTCGTCCTTTCAGGCCTTTGTGTTGGTATCATGCAGGCCTGTATGGATGTGGTTCTGCCTTACATCCACGAACGCCAGCAATTTGGCAAACCTATCGGCACATTCCAGCTTATGCAGGGCAAGCTCGCCGATATGTATGTCGCCCTTTCCACAGCGCGCTCTTATACATACGCCGTCGCCGCAGCTTGTGACCGAGGCGAAACTACCCGCAAAGACGCGGCAGGCTGTATTCTCTATTCTGCCGAAAAAGCCACCGAACTGGCGCTCGAAGCCATTCAAGTTCTAGGCGGCAATGGCTATATCAATGATTATCCAACGGGCCGCCTTTTGCGCGATGCCAAGCTGATGGAAATCGGCGCAGGCACATCCGAAATTCGCCGTTGGTTGATCGGGCGCGAATTGTTTGGCGAGACCGCTTAAGCCGTCCAATATTCCGTGAGCGCGCCGACATCAGCTCGGGCGCGTTCTTTGGGGGCTTCTGATGGCGTTCCCATATAAATAAAACCTGCTATTTTTTCGTGTGGCTTTAGGCCCATCTTCGCCTTAACCTCATCGTGATAGGCATACCATTCTGTCAGCCACTGCACGCCATAACCGCTCGCTTGCGTTGCCAGCAATAGGTTATAACACACGGCCCCCGCCGAGAGCCTTTGCTCCCATTCAGGCGTTCCCCGTACGCACTCAACAGGGCTAGAGACAACTGTCACAACAGTTGGCGCACGAAGGAAACGCTGACTTTCAAAAAGCGTACGATCAAGCGGCAAATCAGGGTTCTCTTTCGCAAACACACTCGCGATAGACTGCCCAATATCCGCCCGCGCGTCGCCTTCAAACACAAGAAAGCGCCACGGCGCCAGCTTGCGGTGATCCGGAACACGCGCGGCTATTCGTAATAGTTCGGCCAGTTCATCTTTATTTGGTCCCGGCTCTGTCATGACCTTGGCTAAATTTGAACGGCGCGACGCCTGAAATTCACTCACAACGGGCTGTGATGAGGGCAATTCAAAAACCGTATCAGGCGCAGGTATTTTCGTCATAACAATCGCTCATAAATGGACTTTATCTTTACCCTATGCCAGATTTCCGCTAGCGCAAGAACCGTAAACATTTTTCCCCACAGAGAGCCGATATGACCAACATTAACGCCCGCATCGCTGACCTTGGTTTAACCCTCCCAGAGGCCGCTGCGCCCGTCGCGAACTATGTGCCTTATGTCACGGCAGGCAATATGGTGTTCATTTCTGGCCAAATCTCAAAAGTCGGCGACGAAGCTATTGGCGGGCGTTTGGGCGAAGACCTAACCGTGGAACGTGGCCAAGAAGCCGCAAAATTATCTGCGCTCAATCTGCTCGCGCAAATGAAGGCAGCATGCGGCGGAGATTTATCGCGGGTGAAACGAGTCGTGAAATTGGGCGGTTTCGTGCAAGCCCTGCCAACCGCAACACAGGTCGATATCCCCAAAGTCATCAATGGCTGTTCAGATATTATGGTGGCCGTATTTGGCGATGCGGGACGTCACGCGCGTTTCGCTGTCAGCGCGCCGAGCTTACCGCTCGATGTCGCCGTAGAAATAGACGCCATCATTGAGATTGACCCCGCCTAGAACTTGTGAGCGGATCGCCTGACACGACCGAGTACACCGCCAAAATCCTTGGCAGCATAAGTGATGTCAGCGAAGCCGATTGGGATGTAAACCTCCCCGCTGCGCATCATCCCTTCTTGACGTGGAAATTCCTGCGAGCCTTAGAACAAAGCGGTAGCGCATGCGCGGAAACGGGCTGGACGCCGTGCCACATTTGGCTGACCGATCAAGACGGCATTCCCAAAGGCGCCGCGCCGCTTTACGGCAAAACCCACAGCCAAGGCGAATATGTTTTCGATCACGGTTGGGCCGATGCGCTCCACCGCGCGGGCGGAGAGTATTACCCCAAGCTACAATGTTCCATCCCGTTCACGCCCGCCACAGGGCCGCGCCTCCTCGCGAAAACGGATGAAGCCAAAGCTGCGCTGTTGTCGGCAATCGAGCAGTTTTGTGAAGGTAATACCTTATCAGGCGCGCATCTGACTTTCTTACAAGAAGACGACAGAGCCGCCTCAGAAAAAGAAGGTTGGCTCCTGCGCGAGGATCGGCAGTTTCATTTCATCAATCGCAGCTATGAAACTTTCGATGATTTCCTCGCCGCGCTGTCTTCACGTAAACGCAAAAATATCCGCAAAGAACGCCAAGCCGCCAATGAGGGCATATCCATTCGGCGCCTCAGCGGGGATGATTTGAAATCTGAACATTGGGATTTTTTCTTTCAATGTTATTTGGAAACCAGCACGCGCAAATGGGGACGCCCCTATTTGAACCGTCAGTTCTTTGATATTTTACAAAACACCATGCGCGAAGATATCCTCCTCGTCATGGCCTATGAGGGCGCGCAGCCCATTGCCGCCGCGCTAAATTTTATCGGCAGCGAAGCGCTTTATGGGCGCAACTGGGGCAGCCTTGTTTACAAACCCTTTCTGCATTTTGAATTATGTTATTACCAAGCCATAGAAGCGGGGATTGAACGCGGTCTACCCCGCGTGGAAGCAGGCGCTCAAGGCGAACATAAATTAGCGCGCGGCTATGAACCTGTCGCGACCCACTCTGCGCATTACCTGAGCCATCCTGGCCTGCGCGACGCAGTCGAGAGATATTTGACACAAGAGCGCCGTGCCGTGGACCATGAGATCAACATACTCGCGCAACATACACCATTTAAAAAAGGATAAGCCATGAGCCTGATTGGGGATTACGACAACAACAATATTTTCGCAAAAATCCTGCGGGGCGATATGCCTTGCGCCAAAGTCTATGAGGATGATGACGTGCTAGCATTTATGGACGTCTTCCCGCAATCACGCGGGCACACGTTAGTGATCCCCAAAGTGCCGTCGCGTAACTTGCTCGACACAAACGCAGATGTCGCCGCCACCGTCATACAGCGCACGCAGGCCATCGCCAAAGCTGTCAATGCCGCCTTAAAACCTGACGGTATTATCATCACGCAATTTAACGGCGCGCCTGCGGGGCAAACCGTCTTTCATCTTCATTTTCATATCATTCCAAGCTATGAGGGCGGGGATATGAAACCACACGCCGCAGGCGCTATGGCGGACATGGCGGAACTCGCCGAATTATCCGCCGCCATTAGCGCAAAAATTTAAAGGAATGACTATGCGTCTTTTACTTACAACTATCGCCGCAAGCGCGCTCATTACGTCATGTGCAACGCTTGAAGCCAAATCGCCATTTAAACCTACGGCCAGCGACACGGCCACTAAGACGACAGCCACCGAAGCCGCGCATGCTGCAAGCTATGACATCACGGCCGAATACAATAAATTTGCCAAAGTTAATATGGCGCCAGATACATCCTTCTTAAGCGAAAGCGAACGCGCCGTCGTTAACAAGCTTATTCAGGCAAGCCGTTACATGAGCGAGATTTATCTCTTGCAGCTTGGTCCAAATAACCCAGACGTGCGCGCCGAAATTGCGGCCTCAAACCGCGGCGACAAGGATATCCTCCTCGCCATGTTCGATCAACATTACGGCGTATGTGATACGCTTAATGAAGCCCATGTATTTTATGGCGATACGGCCTGTCCGGCTGGCGCAGGATTTTACCCTGCCGATATGAGCAAGCAAGAGTTTGAAGATTGGATTGCGGCACATCCAGAGGATGAAACCGCCTTTAAATCTGGCTACACTGTCATTCGCCGTAAGGGCAGCGCGCTCGTCGCTATCCCCTATTCTACCGAATATAAAGGCCAGCTTACAGCGGCTGCCGCATTGATCAATGAAGCCTCAGAGCTCTCAGAAAACGCATCCCTAAAAACATTCCTAAAGAGCCGCGCGCAATCGTTCATGAGTGATGATTACTATCAATCAGAAATGAATTGGATGGATCTGGACGGTAATATCGAAGTCGCAATTGGGCCGTACGAAACCTATGACGACGGACTTTATGGATTAAAAACAGCCTTTGAGAGCTTTGTCACAATCAAAGACCCTAAGGCCTCTGGCGCGCTTGCGAAATATAAGAACTATCTACGCGATATGGAAAAAAACCTTCCTGTCCCTGAAGAGTATAAAAACTTCAAACGTGGTTTTGAAAGCCCAATCGTCGTAGCCGATCAAATTCAAGGCGGCGGCGATAATGTGCCAGGCGTGCAAACGATTGCCTTTAACCTACCCAATGATGAGCGCGTACGCGAAGCTAAAGGCGCGAAGAAAGTTATCCTTTCAAATGTTCTCGGGGCTAAATATGATCGCATTCTGGCCCCTATCGGCGAACGCGTTTTAGAACCAAAGCAAGCCGCGCTGACTGTTAAAAAATACATGTCCAACAGCACATTATTCCACGAGCTTTCACATAGTTTGGGGCCTGGCAGTATCGAAGTCGATGGACGCGAAACTACGGTAAGTGCAGAGCTTAAAGAACTTTATTCAGGCCTTGAAGAAGGCAAAGCCGATGTGATGGGCGCTTATAATATTCTTTATATGATGATGCGCGGCGAACTCCCCGTATCAGAGAAGGAAGCCTTCCTTGCCACATATTTCACCGGCCTGTTCCGTTCCATGCGCTTTGGTATTGACGAAGCCCACGGCAAGGGCGCTGCGTTCCAATATAGCTATTTCCGCGAGAAGAATGCCGTCATCTGGTCTCCTGAGACACAGCGTTTTAGCATTGATTTTAGAGCGCTCGACAATGCCATTACAGATCTGACTAACAAAGTTGTCGTTCTTCAAGGCAATGGGAATTACGACGACGCCAAAGCGTTTTTGGATGCATATGGCAAGCTTGATGCGGAGGCGAAGACGGTTCTAAGTAAACTTGAAGATATTCCATACGATATCCGTCCAATTTATCCTGAAAAAATCTAGGCCCATAATCTAAACCGGCAAACGCAGGGCGGAGACCATATGATAAAATTATATTCCGCCCCGCATATGCGCCCGCACATGTTTATGGCGGGCTTAGGACATTTGGTTTTGAACACGGTTTGTCGCAAATAGCGTTCAAACCCACATCCCTTCTAAATCGGAATGCCTTCTTCGAAACAAAAAGCGCTTACTTCATTTCGTACCGTTGAAAGTCGTGATTTCAAGGTAATCAGCGGCTCTAATCGCTTGCGTAATTTCGCGGCATCCAAGGCTAGAATAGCGCTTTTAACAGGGCCAATTCCCGTGACAGGCATAGAAAGACTATCATAGCCAAGCGCGACCAACGTGATCGCTTCAATGGGGCGGGACGCCATAGCGCCGCATACGGCCGTGGGTTTATTATTACGGCGGCACCCTTCCGCAATAAAGTTTAAAATAGACATAGACGCAGGGTGGAGCGGATCATAACGATCCGACACACGCGCATTATCCCGGTCTGCGGCAAAGAAAAATTGCATCAAGTCATTGGCGCCCACGGAAATGAAATCCGCATGATCGCAGACTGCATTAATTTGCCACGCCAGCGCCGGTGTTTCGAGCATTACGCCAACTTCGATTTTATTAGGCAGATCTTGCCCTAATGACGAGGCCCGTTTTACTTCTTTGTCAAACAAGGATTTGGCAGCAACAAATTCATCAACCGTCGTCACCATTGGAAACATTACGCGCAAATGACGGCCGGCTGCCGCTGCAATAAGCGCGCGAGATTGATAGCGCACAAGCCCGGGGCGGTCCAAACCGATACGAATAGCGCGCCATCCTATAGCGGGATTTTCTTCGGGGACAGGGTCCATATAGGGCAGGATTTTATCCCCGCCCAAATCAAGCGTTCGAAACGTCACAGGATGGTCGCCCGCCGCCAAAATCGCCGAACGATACAGCTCTGTTTGTTCTTGAAGTTTCGGCATGAAATCCGACACCATGAACTGGAACTCCGTACGGAAAAGACCAATGCCGTCCGCGCCTGACATTTCAATTTGCGGTAAATCCACCAAAAGCCCTGCATTTAATTGCAGCTTAATGCGCCGTCCATCTTTGGTGATAGCCTGTTGTAAGCGGATCGCGTCATAGGCTTTGTCCATTTCGCCGCGAATATTCATACGCAAATGAAAGCCAGAAATTTGGTTTTCAAGCGGGCGGATATGAACCTGCCCTGTTTCGCCGTCCAATAGAACCGCGTCGCCCGTTTCAATTAAATCCAAAACGCCATCAGCTCGCCCAATCAGAGGAATACCAATGGCTTGGCAAATAATGGCTGTATGACTAGACGCTGCGCCTTCTTCTAGGACGAGGCCTTTGATTTTATCGCGGTCATAATCGAGCAATTCAGCAGGGCCAATATCCCGCGCGAAAATAATCGCGTCTTCGGAGATGTTTTTATTCCCAATCGAAATGTTTTCGCCCATGAGCGCACGCAACAAGCGATTGGCAAGGTCTTCAAGGTCATGCAAGCGCGCCCGTAAATACGGATCACGCGCCTTCATAAGGCGCGCACGATGTTCATTCCTCACCCGCTCCACAGCGGCTTCGGCCGTAAGGCCCGAGTGCACAGCTTCGCGCAAACGTCCCACCCATTTGCGGTCATAAGCAAACAGGCGATAGCTCTCATAAATATCTTTGGATGCGCGCGAGACAGACGCCGCTTCGCCGCTGACCATAGCGTCAACCGCGCTGCGCAAAATCGTAATACCGTCCTCAAGACGTGTTTCTTCCGCGGCCACATTATCTGCCAACAAATTCGCTGGCGGGACAGGAGGTAAGTGCAGATACGCATGGCCTTGCACAAGACCATCCGCAAAGGCCTTGCCTTGCAAAGTTTCAGGCTTAACAGGATTTAGCGGAATACCTTTTAGCGCCGCCTTTTTTCCGCCCGCCCGTTCATCATCAAGAATAATTTCCGCGAGAACCATCGCGACCGTCAATAGGTCTTCAACTTCTTCTTCATGAAAGACACGCGCTGTCGCGCTTTGTACGACAAGAACACCCAATACACGCCCGCCGCGTAAGATCGGAACACCAAGGAAAGAATTATATGGATCTTCGCCCGTCTCTTTTCGGTATGAAAAAAGGGGATGTGATGGCGCATCTGCTAAATTAAGCGGTTTAGCCGTTATGGCGACATGCCCAACAAGTCCTTCGCCCGGCTTAAGCCGTGTCTTGTGCACGGCCGATTTTTTCAGGCCTTGCGTCGCAGAAAGCTCAAGCTCTTTTCCTGCGCGCTGTAGGTAAATCGACGCCACGCGGACATCCATGGCCTTTGTGATAGCATTTACAAAATCGTCAAGGCGCTCTTGAACCGATTCCGTTCCCTCCATCGCCTCGCGTATCGCCCGCATGAGGCGGCGCGGCTTATGTGTGATATTGGGCTCCATGCTCATGATATAAGTATAGCCCGCGAGGCTTAAACCCCCTAGCCCTTATTATTTAAAATAGCGCCGGCGTTAAAACGGACTTAAAATTTATGCCGTTTGAAGTTCAAAAGCCGCGTGAAGCGCCCGTACGGCGAGCTCTGTATATTCAGAATCAATCAAGACAGAAATTTTAATTTCCGACGTCGCGATCACTTCCACATTGATACTGCGCTTTGCTAAGGCTTCGAACATCGTTTGCGCGACGCCCGTATGCGAACGCATACCAATTCCCACAATCGAAACTTTTGTGACATTAGAATCTGATTTAATCGAAGCAAAGCCAATCTCAGACTTCGCAGACTCTAAGGCTGCAAGCGCTTTGTCGAGATCACGCTTGCCAACGGTAAAGGTTAGATTGGCCGCACTATCACTGCGGGAAATACCTTGAACAATCATGTCCACAATCACGTTTGCGTCTGACATAGCCCCGCAAACTTTGGCGACCATTCCGGGGCGGTCATCTAATTGTAGTAGGGTGATTTGGGCTTCATCGCGGCTATAGGCTACGCCGCTTACAACACGTTCTTCCATATTCTCGTCCTCATGACAGACTAAGGTGCCAGGATTGGCTTGGCCATCATCCGCCATGCTGGTGAGCACGCGTATCGGCAGGTTATTATTCATCGCCAGTTCAACCGAACGGGTCTGCAAAACTTTCGCCCCTAAAGACGCCAATTCAAGCATTTCTTCAAACGCAATTCGGTTCAGGCGGCGCGCGTCTTGGCAAATACGCGGGTCCGTTGTGTAAATTCCGTCAACATCTGTGTAAATATCACAGCGGTCCGCCTTTAGCGCAACCGCGAGCGCAACAGCAGAGGTATCAGACCCCCCGCGCCCTAATGTTGAAATACGGTGATCTTCGCTGATGCCCTGAAACCCCGCAACAACGGCAACATTGCCAGCCTTCAAGGACGGATCAAGATTGCCATCTTCAATATCCTCGATCCGCGCTTTGGAATGGGCCATATCTGTCTTAAGCGGTATTTGCCAACCCAGCCAAGAACGGGCTGCAATACCGCGGCGGCGCAGCGCAATCGCCAGAAGGCCAGATGTCACTTGCTCGCCGGATGATACAATCGCGTCATACTCGTCTTCGATAGGCGTTCGCGAGCCTTCACCATCTGCGTCGAGTTCATCCACAAACCCTACAAGGCGGTTGGTTTCACCCGACATGGCCGACACAACCACGGCAACTTCGTGTCCTTGAGCGACTTCGGTTGACACCAATTCCGCCACGCGCCGGATGCGATCTAAATTCGCGACCGACGTTCCGCCAAATTTCATGACTATGCGCGCCATAACCCTACCTTAAACATCATAAGCAGCGGCGCTTTTACGCGGGCAAAGCCTCTGGCGCAAAGGATTTTTACGATTATGTTGTCTCTATGGCCTTTTCTGAAAAACAGCCCGAAACTTTGTCCTCCGTATCCGTTGACCCCGCGGAGATGGCAAGCTTTTCTCGTATGGCGGAAGATTGGTGGAACCCAACGGGTATGTTCAAACCGCTCCACCAAATGAACGGTGCACGTATCGCTCTGATCAAAGAGGCTATATGCGATCACTTTCACCGCGACCCAGATGTAGAGCTACCCCTTAAGGGACTTCGACTTCTTGATATTGGCTGTGGCGGCGGACTTTTATGTGAGCCCATGACGCGCCTTGGCGCAGAGGTCACAGGCGTTGACGCATTAGAAAAAACCCTCAAGACCGCTAAAACGCACGCCGAGCAAGTAGGCCTAGAGATTGATTATCGCCACGGCACCATTGAACAAATGGTAAGTGCCAATGAGACGCCGTTTGATGTTGTCCTGAACATGGAAGTTATCGAACATGTCGTAAGCCCAGCCAACTTCATCAAAGATTGCGGCGCTATGGTACGCCCGGGCGGCATGATGTTGTGCTCTACGATTAACCGCACGATGAAAGCCTTTTTATTCGCCATCGTTGGCGCAGAATATATGCTGCGTTGGCTCCCACGGGGAACCCATCAATATGAAAAACTCGTCAAACCCAAAGAGTTAAGACGCTGTATTTTAGATGCAGGATTAGAACCGGATGAGGCCATAGGTATGAACCTTAATCCGATTACGCAAAAATGGACGATGTCAAACGATCTCGCAATCAATTACGTCATGCGCGCGGAACGCCCCGCTAACGAAGCCGTTACCTAAATTAACTCGCGGCCTTATTCGCAAGCATCCGGCGGCGCTCAACTGATGACGGCACGCCCATAGACTCGCGGTATTTGGCAACTGTACGGCGCGCAATATCAATGCCTTGCGCTTTTAACAGGTCGACCAATTTATCATCTGATTTCACCTGACCCACAACTTCTTCATTGATAAGGATTTTAATCTTATGACGCACGGCTTCAGCGCTATAAGCGTCTCCTCCATCTAGAGATGGAATTGACGCCGTGAAGAAATATTTCAGCTCAAACAATCCGCGTGTCGTCGACATATATTTATTCGACGTCACGCGGCTAACTGTGCTTTCGTGCATTTCAATCGCTTCGGCTACAGTTTTCAGATTTAAAGGCCGCAGATGGTCAATTCCATATGCAAAGAATCCATCTTGCTGTTTCACAATTTCTGTCGCGACTTTTAAAATTGTTCGCGCGCGTTGATCCAGTGACTTCACAAGCCAATTAGCATTCTGCTGACATTCTGTCATAAAGACCTGCGTCGCATCATCCGCGCCCGGCCCGCAAACTTCGCTAAAATACCGATTATTGACGAGAACACGCGGCAAGGTATCGGAGTTTAATTCAACCTTCCAACCTCCCAAGGATGTTTCGCGAATAAAGACATCGGGTTCAACCGCAGCCGCCATATCCCCGCCATAAGCAAGGCCCGGCTTTGGCGATAACGTCCGCAGCTTGGCCGCATATTCCATGAGGCCATCACGCGATAGTCCGCAAACTTTAGCGAGCTTGGCAAGGTCATGCTTTGCCAGCATTTCCAGATTATCTATCAAAGCCTGCATCGGCTCATCAAGCTCATTTTTCTCGGCAAGTTGCAATGTCAAACATTCGCGCAAATCCCGCGCGCCGACGCCCGTAGGTTCAAAACTTTGCAGCAAATCCAAAATGCGTGCGGTGCGGCCATCACTAACGCCAAGGCGTTCGCTGATTTCCGAAATATCGCCGCGCAAATATCCATTTTCGTCCACTTGGTCGATCAAATATTGTCCCACAAGACGGTCTTTGACATCAGTTACAGCCATAGCTAATTGCGCCGTCAAATGTTCTGATAAAGAGATATCTGCCGCCGTATTCTCTAAAGGGTCATAATCCGAAGACCCATTAAATGATCCGCCGCTACTACTCGATTTTGACCAATCAACACTGCCGCCTACATCCGCCGCTGTAGCTTCGCTATCCATAGCATGAGCCGGCGCGTCAAGTTCACCCGCTGACATAGCCGGCGCTTCAAAATCAACACTCTCCAGGCTTGGTGTGTCGCCCGTATCAACATCTTCGCCTCGCCGGTTTTCATCACCCGTGCCGCGCTCTAAGAGGGGGTTACTCTCTAGCTGCTCTTCGACAAACGCCGTAAGTTCTATGTTTGATAGCTGTAATAATTTGATCGCCTGCTGCAATTGCGGCGTCATAACCAGGGATTGACCCTGTTTTTGTTGTAACTTTGGCATCATCGCCATGACATTCACCCTGATATAGTGCTGATTTTTCTCAGCTTGGGGACAGGCGTAACAGGAAAGTTTTAAAAGTTTGTTGAGTTGGCACGATTTTTGATAACAGCGTGAAATATCGCCTTTGTGAGGTTTGCAGCTTTACGCGGACGTGATAGCGAACCCCTATGAAAACGCTGGTAAAAATATGCGGGCTGACCCGCGCGCAAGACGTTGAAACAGCCATGTTATATGGCGCGGATTTCCTCGGCTTTATCGTCGAAGCCGCCAGTAAACGCCGTCTTTCTGTTGAAACAGCCGCGCAAATCGCGCTTCCCGCGCGGGGGCTTATCCCCCGCGTCGCCGTGACGGTGAACGCCGATGACGACTTATTGGCGCGTATCATGGCGCAAATGCAGCCCGACTATATTCAATGCCACGGCGATGAACCGCCCAAGCGCGTTGCGGAAATCGCCAAAACTTTTAACGTGAAAACCATTAAAGCCGTCCCCATATCCACGAAAACGGACATGATAACGGCTGCGGAATATGCGCTCGCCGACTTCATTCTCTATGACGCCAAGCCCCCCAAGGACGGGCCCAAAAATATACCAAGAGGCGGTCACGGCACGGCATTTGATTGGAGCCTGCTTCGCACCTCACCCACGCCCAAATTCTATGCTCTCGCAGGCGGCCTAAAGCCTGAAAACACACGCGAAGCGATAGCCGCGACCTCTGCGCCCATGCTCGATGTTAGCTCTGGCGTTGAAGCGTCGGCGGGGATAAAAGACCCCGCAAAGATCAAAGCCTTTATGGAAGCCGTGCAAAATGGGTAAGACCGAGAACATACAATATCCTGATGAAAATGGCCGTTTCGGAGATTTCGGCGGGCGTTATGTCGCCGAAACACTGATGCCGCCGATTTTAGAGCTTGAGAAAGCCTATGAGGACGCCAAAGCTGATCCTAAATTCCTCGCAGAACTCGATGATTTTTTCGCCCATTATATTGGCCGCCCCAGCCCGCTTTATTTCGCAGAGCGCCTGACGGAACACACTGGCGGCGCGAAAATTTACTTTAAACGTGACGAGCTGAACCACACAGGCGCGCACAAAATCAACAATTGCATGGGTCAAATCCTACTCGCGAAACGTATGGGCAAAAGCCGTATCATCGCCGAGACCGGCGCGGGGCAGCACGGCGTCGCCACAGCCACAGTCGCCGCGCGATTTGGCTTGAAATGCATCGTCTATATGGGCGCAACGGATATCGTTCGCCAAAAACCTAACGTCTTTAGAATGCGCCTGCTCGGAGCCGAAGTCCGCGCCGTGCATTCAGGCACAGCGACCCTCAAAGACGCGATGAACGAAGCCTTGCGCGATTGGGTGACGAACGTTGGCGACACATTTTATTGCATCGGCACTGTCGCTGGCCCGCATCCCTACCCCGCTATGGTGCGTGATTTCCAAGCCATCATCGGCCGCGAAGCCAAAGCGCAAATTCTCGAACGCGAAGGCCGCCTGCCTGATGCCGCCATCGCCTGTATCGGCGGCGGGTCAAACGCAATGGGTCTATTCCACGAATTTGTGCCTGACACATCCGTACGCCTAATCGGCGTCGAAGCGGCAGGAAAAGGCGTGAAAAGTGGCCTCCACGCCGCCAGCCTAACAGGCGGATCACCAGGCGTACTCCACGGTAACCGCACCTATTTATTGCAAGACGAGCACGGCCAAATCGCTGACGCACATTCGATTTCTGCAGGCCTCGACTATCCTGGCATTGGCCCAGAGCATTCGCACCTACATGACATTGGCCGCGCCGAATATGTCAGCACAACGGACGATGAAGCCCTAGAGGCGTTCCAGCTCTGCGCGAAACTCGAAGGCATATTGCCCGCGCTCGAGCCCAGCCACGCCATCCCGCGCACGCTCGATATCGCCAAAGAGATGGGCAAAGACGGCCTCATCATAATGAACATGTGCGGACGCGGGGACAAAGACGTCTTCACCATCGCCGATGCTCTGGGTGAACATATTTCCGAAGGGACTGACGGGTGAGATTGGCGCTAGCGTCGTTAATCACACTTCTTGCATTAGGTTTTATTCTAACGAACCAACCCCCAAAACACACAAAGCTTGATTACCTGTTTCGTTGGTATGACACCGAACACCCAGACTTTACTTATAAAAACAAATGCCGAAAACCCAAAGCCTTCCGTGGATTCAATAAGTACCGCGTAAGCTGTTTAGAAATTTCAATTGATGAGGCTTTAGAAAAAATCCCACTAAGTAGTCATGGCGGAGGACCACTTTCTGCCTTTTCGATGAGGTGGAAATTCGTTGGCGTATCTGAAACACCACAAAGTCAAATTCAAGAAAAGGTTTTTAACGAACGTTACCCAATCCAAGTTTACGAAAAGCTTGAAGTTAAAGATAATTGCAACTGGCGCATTTATATGACGTATCCTGACGAATGGTATTCGAATGCGGTACATTCAAAAGCAGGTGATAGAATATACTTCGCCGACCCGATGGCCCTGCACTGCGGAGACGCAAGGATCGATAAAAGCCAAGACGATAACCGACACTAAAATGAAATTATACTGATACCGTAAATTTTGCTGGCCACAGCGCAATCAGCTTTTATAAGGACGCGCATGACCGCTCGTATCGACCAAACCTTCGCCGCGCTTCGCGAACAAAACAAAGCCGCTTTCGTGGCCTATATCATGGGCGGTGATCCGAGCCGTTCTGAGAGCCAGCGCGTATTAAATGCCCTGCCTGAAAATGGCGTTGATATCATCGAACTTGGCATTCCATTTTCTGATCCGATGGCGGACGGCCCTGTGATTGAAGAGGCGGGCATTCGCGCGCGTAAAGGCGGCGCAACGCTTTCATCCGTTTTGGAAATGGCCGCAGAGTTTCGTAAAACCAACACCACGACCCCCATCATCGTTATGGGATATTGCAATCCCTTGCACCATATGGGCTATGCCGAATTCGCCGCTGCCGCCAAAGCCTCTGGCGTAGACGGCGCGATCATTGTCGACCTGCCACCTGAAGAAGACGGCGAGCTACGCGCGGCATTTGAAACGCATGACCTAGCACTCATCCGCCTCGCCACGCCCACCACAGATGATGAGCGCCTACCGCGCGTTGTGGCGGGCACGAAGGGTTTTGTCTATTATGTCTCCATGACGGGCATTACGGGCGCGAGTTTTGCGCAGGCGAAATCCGTCAAGGAACAAGTCGCCAAAGTACGCGCCGCGAGCGGCCTGCCTGTTGTTGTTGGATTTGGCGTGAAGACGCCCCAGCGCGCCCTCGAAGTGGGGCAAGACGCTGACGGCGTTGTCGTCGGCACAGCGATTGTTAAAGAGCTGCACGAGAACGGCACGGACGCAGCGCTCGCACTTGTTAAGTCACTCGCTGACGCCGCACATAGCGCCACGCCTTTTTAGGTTTCGCTTCTTTTAGCCCTTAATTCAGCCCAACGCGCCAAACGATCCGCTATCGCTTTTTCGCGGCCTGCGCCTTTGGGGGCGTAGAAATTTTGCCGCGCTATGCCGTCGGGGAAATAGTTCTGTCCTGAAAATCCATCAGGCGCATCGTGGTCATATTGATAGCCAGACCCATAGCCGATATCTTTCATCAACTTTGTTGGCGCGTTTAAAATATGCGCGGGCGGGGCGAGCGAGCCTGTCTCTTTGGCCGTACGCATCGCCGCTTTAAATGCCACATAGACGGCGTTGGATTTCGGCGCGCTTGCCATATGAACCACAGCGTGAGCGATTGCGAGTTCCCCTTCGGGCGAGCCTAGAAAGCGGTAGGTATTCATCGCCTCGTTCGCAATCATCAAAGCCAGAGGGTCCGCCAAACCGATGTCTTCACTGGCGAGGCGTATCAGACGGCGGGCGATATAGAGCGGGTCTTCGCCGCCCGTTAACATGCGTGCAAACCAATAAAGCGCGGCGTCAGGATCAGATCCGCGAATGGATTTATGCAGCGCCGAGATCAGATTATAATGCTCCTCCGCGCCTTTGTCGTAAGCAGGCGCGCGTTTTTGCAAAATATCAGCCACGGCCTTTGCGCCGAGCGGTTCATCCTGCGCCCCCAACGCGAAAATTTCTTCGGCCAGATTAAGGCCGTAACGCCCGTCCCCATCGGCAAACCCGATGAGCGCTTCGCGGCCAGCATCCGTGAGTGGCAGCTCTTGCCCCGTTTCCGCTTCGGCGCGTTTCAAGAGTTTCTCAAGCGCCGCTTCATCCAGACGCTTAAGCACCATAACTTGCGCGCGGGAGAGCAAAGCGCCGTTAAGCTCAAAGGACGGATTTTCCGTCGTTGCGCCCACCAGCGTGACAATGCCTTCTTCGACGAAGGGCAAAAATCCATCTTGCTGGGCTTTGTTAAAACGGTGAATTTCATCCACAAACAAGAGCGTCCCTTGTCCCGTATCGCGGCGCGCTTTAGCCGCCTCAAAGACTTTGCGTAAATCCGCAACGCCTGAGAACACAGCGGAGAGTTGCACGAATTCCAATTCCGCATGATCAGCCAAAAGCCGCGCGATTGTCGTTTTCCCAACACCTGGCGGACCCCATAGGATAATCGACGCCATACGGCCCGAGGCCAGCATCCGCCCGAGCGGGCCGTCTGATCCGATGATATGATCTTGGCCGACGACTTCAGAGAGAGCTTGAGGGCGCAGACGATCTGCCAAAGGGCGCGGCGCATTATCGGCAAGGCCTGCGCTTTGGAAAAGATCGCTCATCAATTCGTGCTATTGAACACGCGGGAGATAACGCACAGGCACATCGTAAATCTTACCGTTACGGTCAATCGACAGCGACCAACCCTCATCAGATGGCCCGTTTTTAAGAATGCGCTCTAAGGCGCGCGTATTTTCAATATCCTCGTCATTGACGGAAAGAATAATATCGCGCGGACGCAAGCCATTGCTACTGGCGGCACTGCGGCGCGCCATGCTGAAAATCATCACGCCGCGCATATACATATCCACGCCAATCTCTTCGCCCAAAGCCGGTGACATATTCACAACCGTCGTCCCATCCAACGGGTGATACCCATCAAGGAAACGTTCATCACGTTTCGGCGTTTCCTTAGGCGTATCAACGCGGATATTAAGCGTACGCTCTTTGCCGTCACGCATAATACGCACTTTAGCCCGTGAACCAGATTTCAATGTCGCCAGCTTAAACCGTAATCCGCTCTCGTCATTAATTTCGGAACCTTCAATCGTTAGGACAACATCGCGCTCGATAAGCCCTGCTTTGTCTCCCGGTCCGCCGGGATAGACTTCGGCAACGATTGCGCCGCGTGCGCGGTCAAGACCCAGTGTCGAAGCCAAAGCACTATCTACGGCGATTGTCCGCGCGCCAAGCCATGGCCGCACAATTCGGCCCTCTGTCACGGCGCTATCTACGGCGCGGGCGACAAGCTCTCCGGGGATCGCAAATCCAATCCCGTTTGATCCACCAGAACGCGAGAAAATCGCTGTGTTCACACCCACAAGATTGCCTTCAAGGTTAACCAATGCGCCGCCTGAATTACCGGGATTTACCGCTGCATCCGTTTGAATAAATGACGATACATCCGTCACATTCGTACGGCCCATGGCCGAAACAATACCGCTCGTGACAGTTTGACCTACGCCAAATGGATTACCAATCGCCAAAACGATATCGCCAATTTCAAGGCTGTTATCTTTCACGATAGACAAGGTCGGGAGGCTTTCGCCCTTTGTGTCGATTTGCAAAACCGCGAGATCAATTTCTTCATCTTGCGCGATGATTTTGGCTTCAAATTCACGGCGGTCATTTAGAACAACTCGCAGCTCATCCGCGCCTTTGACGACATGAGCATTGGTCACGACCACGCCGTCATCGCGCACAAGCACGCCTGAGCCTAAAGAGTTTTGCACTTTCTCCGTTGGGGCGCGGCGCATATCACGCATCATATCAAAAAAGCTGATCCGGCGCGACTGTACGGTACGGGAGGTATAGACATTCACCACAGCCGGGGCAGTTTCTTTGACAACGGGCGCGTAGGAAAGCTGCACCTGCATTTGCGTATCGGGGACAATGCGGTCAACGGTCGGGAGGCTGAATAATGTATCCTGCGCGGTAGCTGCTGTGGAGGCTCCGCCCGCCAAAAGTGTGGACCCTAAAATATAAGCAAAGAAACGTTTCATCCGTTTTATTTAGGGGCTTTGTGGCCGCTTACAAAGAGGCCATGTCAGAAAATGTTCAATTTTTCATACTCTAACCGGTTGATGGAAGCGGTTTATGGCGTCTTTCGCCATATAGGTTCCGCCATAGGCCTGCCGAAATAATAGCCTTGCAGGTAATCCACGCCAAGGCGCGTGAGCAAGTCTGCATCCGCGCGCGTTTCCACCATTTCCGCAACGGTCTCCACCGAAAATGTATGCGCCAAATCCGTCATCATGCGCACAAAGCTCTGGCGGAACGGGTGCAAAGAAATTTCGGCCACAAAAGAGCCGTCAATTTTAATGGCATTAGCCTCTACGGCCATAAGGTTTTTAAAACTCGTATAACCAGCACCGAAATCATCAATCGCGAACTCGCAGCCCATGCCGCGTATATTATCTGAAAAAGTGCTCGCCAGCGCCACATCACCCAAAGCTGCCGTCTCTGTAAGTTCCACGGTTAGGCGGCTTGTGTCGCGGCCCAAAGCGCGAATAGCGTGAAGATAAGCCTCTACGGCTTCGGGGTCTTTTACGGTGGCCGCGGATACATTCACAGCAAGCGCCGCATTGGGATAGGCACGCAAAGCGCTCCCTGCGATTTCAAGCGCGCGCCGATCCAGCAAAGAGACTAGGCCTAATTTTTCTGCCGCCATGATAAATTCACCCGCAGGGCGTAGTGATCCGTCCTCTTGGATGAGGCGCATTAAGGCCTCATAGTGATGAAGCTCGCGTGTTTTCGCGTTGATAATCGGTTGATAGGCCAGCGCGATACGGCGATCATTTAGCGCGCTTAGGATATCTTCTTCTGTGATTTCTTTTGCGATTGACGATTGTGTTTGGGGTGCAGTTGGCATGGTAACGGGCGCCGTCGCATCATGCGTTTGATGTACAACGGGCGCAATACCAACAGAGTGATAGAGTGCATTTATATCAAAACCCGGCGTATTCGGAATAATAGCGTGAACGATATCAAGTTCAGCAACGACATCGCCTTCTGGGCTATGGTAAGGTCTCTCGGCTAAAAGACCAATAATGTGACTTTTCAGTTCCTCTGCCGCTGCATCACCAATGCCTGTAAGAGCAATTGCAAAGCCCGCGCCGCTCATGCGCGCTGTAATATCTGGCGCGGAGAACATATTTTTCAAACGATCAGCCAATGACGATAGAACAATATCTGTGGCTTTATAACCATAAGCCATATTCATATCATCAAGATTAGTTACACGAAGGCGAAATAATAGGCCTCGGCTTTGAAAGCGTTTCAAGCTTGTTTGTAAATGAACCAGTGCTTCCGTAAAACGTACTGCATTCCAAAGTCCCGTTAAGGGGTCATGCAAAGCACGGTATAAAAGTTCATCTTCTTGTGTCTTACGAATATCAACATCACGCAAAATTGCTTGAATATGTGTGGGCTTGCTTCCCTCTCCAGAGAGGCGGCTGCCTCTTTCTTCAACCCAAATTTGACGATTTTCGTCAATTGTTATCTGATATTCAATACAGTATTGCGCACCATCCCAGCCCAAGGCAGAAAGCGCAGATTGACGTTTGGAACGGCCAGTGGCCCGTAGCCTTTGGAATAATTCATCATGATTTCTTGGGATGTCTTGTTCGGAACAACGGAACAAACGCGCGGCCATGGCAGGGAGTCCCCATTTCAACTCCCCGTCAAGAATAGCGTATAAAGGCGCCGCATTTAGCAAAGCGAAGCTATCTTCGCTTTGATCTTGACCGGAAAGCTCCGGCCAATGTGCTGTCAATTTACCGCGCATGCGGCCCCTTTCACATTAGGTCGAAACCGACCCAACAATTACTTTAGTCAACAAAGCCGCCGTCAATTCCTAAATCTCTACGGCTACTGACGATCGTGATGATAAATCCGGCCATAACATCCAATAGGGTCATTAACATGATAAGAAAGAAAACAGATGTTGCGAAAGCGGGGAAGAGTAAAAACTCCATCAAACAGACAATAAACAAAATCATGGAAAAGGCATGGTTCATAATAGCTGAACGACCCGTGCCGACTGATTTCAGTAATTCGAAAAACAACATGATTAGTCCAAGCGTCACGAGAGTTGCTCCGGGCGTAATAATCCATTCGGCACCAGATGCCATCGGCACGGAAAGCAAATCTTTATCCATACGCTCCCGCACTGCAATCGCAGATGCAAACGTTGAGCCGCCCCAGGCAATAACATTATAAACAATGACAGGGATAATCAGGAGGGGGAAAACTGTAAAAATGCGCATATTATATCCTTATTCATTCTCTCTCATTCCAAAGCTTAAGACAGTATTAACCCTAAAGCCATCCACTTTTTCTCACGAGGAAGATCAATTTAAACAATTTTTACTATATTTCATCCCACCCATCAGGGTTTTTCGCGCGGCGGTTGAGCCACATAACTCCACGTAGATCAGCAAGGGAAACAATAAGGCGTCCAAAATTCGTATATTTAGAAACGCCAAACTCTCTCTGCCTGTGATTCACATCACAAAATTCAATCGCATAGCCTTCTCGAAGCATGAGCGCAGGGATGTACCGATGAATATGATCAAAATATGGAAGTCGTAAGAAAGCGTCTTTCCCAAATACTTTAATTCCGCAACCAGTATCATCTGCTTCATCACGCAATAGTTTTTTGCGAATCCCATTTCCGAGACGGGAACCAATTTTTTTGGCTATACTATCTTTACGTTTGGCGCGCCGTCCTCCAACGAGACGTAAATTATTCGGTGCATGCATCCGGTTATATTGCGCATAAAGCGCAGGAATATCAGCTGGGTCATTCTGCCCATCGCCATCCAATGTAGCAATTTGAGCGGCTCTAGCCGCTAATACGCCCGTACGTACTGATCGAGATTGCCCCGCATTTTTTCTATGGCTTAATACACGCAGTTCGCAATGTTTAACTTTTAAATCCCTTAAAACATCGACCGTATCATCTGTGCTCGCATCATTTACGAAAATCATTTCATATGCCTCCCCCTCTAAGGCAAATGCGATTTCTTCAACAAGTTTCGTTACATTATCTGCCTCATTATAAACGGGCACGACAACGGAAAGTAAAAGATTTGGGGTGTGCGCAGACATGGCATTCTCATTTAAATTTCAACAGTAGCTTTGGCATGGCCACAAACGCTACACAACATAGCATTTGGTAAGGTTTCAGTTCAAATTCCCATTCGGGTCAAAGAAGAAGAGCATAGGCAAGCTGCCATATTTTCGATAAGGAAGGATATGTCAACGTCCTTACCTAAGCTCAAACATAGCCAAAATATTTTATGGCTTATTGCGCTATCCCTAGTGATGTTTTTACCTGGCCTATCATCTCTTCCCGTTATCGATAGAGACGAAGCCCGCTTCGCTCAAGCCAGTGTTCAAATGGCGGAAAGCGGTGATATGATCAACATTCGCTTCCAAGACGAAGCAAGAAATAAAAAACCCGCTGGTGCTTATTGGGCACAAACAGCTTTTATTAAAGCGTTTTCTACGCCCGGGGAGCGTCATATTTGGGCGCAACGTATGCCATCTGTTTTAGCAGGTCTTATCGCTATTATTGCCACCTATTGGGCTGGCGTCGCCATGATAGGGCGCCGAGGTGCGGTTATCGCAGCAAGTTTTTTAGCCATTTCTATTTTAATGGTTTTTGAGGCACATGTTGCCAAAACTGACGCTCTTTTATGTGCAGCCGGAACTTTGGTTTTCACAAGTTTGGCATTCTTACGACAAGACACCAAGCGTCGCTACGCTATCTTATTTTGGACGGCGCTTGCCATTGCCGTAATGATAAAAGGCCCCGTCATTCCAGCTATCACGATTTTAACATTGATCTCTCTAGCCGTTTGGGAACGTGATAATGACACAAATACACAACATTGGATGAAACGGCTCTTATTTTGGCCTGGCCCAATTTTATTTTTACTCCTTGTTCTACCATGGACAATCATGATTTACCAAGAAACCAATGGTCAATTTTTTATTGATGCTATAGCCGGAGACTTCGGCTCAAAATTGGTTGGCGCGCAGGAAAAACATGGAGCCCCACCAGGCGCTTATATTGCTACTCTTTCCATCGCCTTTTGGCCTGCGAGTTTACTGCTTTTCCCAGGACTCGCTTTTGCCTTTCGCGCAGTAATTCGGAATAAAACAGATCAAACCTCAATTGTCCGTGCCATGCGTCTCGCTTTGGCTTGGGTACTTCCATATTGGATTGTACTTGAAATTGTCCCAACTAAACTCCCTAATTACCTTCTTCCTGTCTATCCAGCCCTCGCAGTAATGTGTGGTGGAGCGATGCTCGTTTTATTCTCCGTTCCGCATTTCAAATATGCTCGGCGTATTGGCGCTATCTTGTTTTTCATTGTATCCCTTACCCTAGCCGCTGGCTTACCTATTGCCGAAGCGAGCTATGGTGGCAATCCAAGTTGGAGTTACGCCATGAGCGGGCTAGCGATGTTGGTCTCACTTTGTGCTGCTTATGCCCTTTGGACCGCTCGCGCAAAAATGGTATTTGTCTGCACGGTTTTAAGTGGCATCATATTAGTGACTCCCACTTTTGGTTTTTTACTTCCTTCTATGACAGACTTCCGACTCGCAGAACGTGTTGAGCAGGCGTTTACTAATGCAGGAAAATCTCTACCTCGCCATGGAGGGCCTAGTGTCCTCGCACCTAACTTTACAGAACCAAGTCTTGTATATCACCTTGGTAAACGTATTGTCCTTGGCGATAAAATTGATCTCAGCGTTACATTAACCCCAGGCACTATGATTGTCATGAATACACAGCGCGACGACATAAAACCGTTCCGTGAAAGTTTAAGGGCTGCTGGAAACTGCATTCAAGATGTTGATCAAGTAGAAGGGTATAATTATTCAAAAGGAAAAGCCGTTGTACTGCAACTATCTGAGGTTATCACCTGCCCCCCCAAAATATCTCTGGAAGAGCCTAACACGCTTTAATGTCCCGCAAACGCCTGACGAAGAACTAAATACCAAGCTCGCCCCATAATGGCGAAAAACATGAAGGGAGCGGCCAAAAGTGTCAAAGCCTTACCCCACCATGCGCCCGAATAATCCATAAAGTAACGATAAAAACCTCTATATTTGTTGAATTCCACATCTTGTCGACGCGCCAAGCTGGTAGACCCATAGTGTAAAATCTCAACATGCGGATGAAAAACTACGACGCCACCTTTTTGACGAACACGTCGGCAAAGTTCGATATCTTCAACATGTAAAAAGTAATCTGCATTAAAACCTGAAATAGTTTCAAACGAGGCACGGCTCATCATCATACAAGCCCCGCTTAGCACAGGAATTTCAATAGGTTTTTCTGGAAGAGGTGTATTCTCTAAATGTAGAGATTTAAACCCTGGTAATTTTTGCAATGGAGAAAAACTAATCAAAGCGCTTAATGGTGTAAGGTCACTACGGCGACTACCCCGTTGTTCTTTACCATTCACATCCATGAGCCGCCCACCAATTACGCTCGGCATATCATATTGCTGCTCACACTCTGCGAGCTTCATAGCAGACCCTATTGGCAAAATGGCATCAGGATTCAAAAATAAAAAATGTGACCCGCGCGCCATTTCTGCACCATAATTACATCCTTTTGCAAATCCAATATTACCATGACCTTGGTGCAAACGAATACGGTCATGCTCCGTGCATAGATCGCTTAATTTTTGCCGTGCTGCGAAACTATTACCATTATCAATTATGATAAGTTCAAAAATATCAGGATCCGCTATCACTGCGGTGATCGCTTCCAAGAGGGCCGGTCCGGTATTATAACTGATCATAACCACGCTAATGCGTGGCTTTTCTTCAGGCAATAAAAACTGAACAACATTGGCAGGCACACCCAACCCCTTAGATGTATTTGGCTAATTTTTACCGCTCTATTCTCATAAAACTTAATTTTTTCAAAGCATCAAATGTTTTATCTTTATGGGCGAGTTTTTGGCACCCATGCAAGTGTGCCTATTGCAACGGATATACTTGCCCACCACCATTCTTGCCATACACCATAAGACACAGAGCTTATAAGAATAATGGAAAACATTAATCCCGAAACAGCCATGGCCCGAGCTCGACCTCCATGAGCATAAAAATAAGCTTCCTGCCCC
>JBMYWT010000008.1:23389-60442 GCA_049607665.1 Maricaulaceae bacterium | reverse complement strand
TGAACATCAGAGATAGACACGCCCGTAAGCGTCACATTACCCGTATTCTTAAACAGATAGCTATAGGTGATCGTATCACCGACGCCCACATTACTCGCGGGTGAAGCACTCTTCGCCAAAAGACCGCTCGGAGCTGGCGCGTTAAGCGACACTGTCTCATTCGCTGTACCAGAGATTTGCTTAGTGACACGCGGCATACGCGCTCTAAAGGTCGCTGTATTGGTGATATCAGCGCCCGCATCCACATCCGCTTGCGTAACAACATATGTCGCTGTGAACACAGCTGTATCGCCCGGAGCCACATTGGTAATCGACGTTGGCGTGATCGCAGAAAGCGTGCCAGTACCGCTATGGGCATCAGACACAGAAACCGTAGTATATGTGAGATTACCCGTATTAGTTACAGTATAAGTGTAAGTTACAGTATCGCCTACAGTAAGACCGCTATCGGGCGAGGCAACCTTCGTCATGCTACCGGCTGCTGCGCCCTGAACTCTTTCCACAACTTCAGTATCGGTAGCCGGTGTATAGCTGCCAGATGTTGGCGTTGCATTTGCTGTCGCCGTGTTGAGAATATTTGGACCCATGTCCATATCAGCCTGCGTCATGACATATGTCGCAGTGAAGTTAACACTATCCCCAGGCGCCACGCTCGTAACAGAGGCTGGCGTAACCGCAGATAACGTACCGTTACCATTATGAACGTCGCTAATGCTGACGCCGTTTAAGGTCACATTACCCGTATTCGTGAAGCTATATGTATAGGTGATTGTATCACCAACCGCCGCGTTTGTATTAGGTGAAGCGCTCTTCGCCAAGCTGCCTGACGGAGCTGGCGCGTTAAGCGACACTGTCTCATTCGCTTGACGACTAAGCGCCGCGCCGCCATTGGCCGGTTCTCCTGTCGCAGTTGCAATATTACCAATAGCTAAACCCGCATCAAAATCTGCTTGTGTAATGGTATAACTTGCAGTGAACACAGCGGTATCACCCGGGGCAATAGAGGCCGAAGCTGGCGTAATAGTAGATAATGCACCTGAACCATTGTGCACGTCATTTACACTGACATTATTCAACGTAATATTACCGCTATTTTTTACCTCGTAAGTGTAAGTCACGACATCGCCAGAATTTAAATTCGCGTTTGGCGCACCGGCCTTTGCAAAACTTATTTTTGGCGCGGCTGCTACCACCCCAACACTCTCATCGGCTGTCGCGGGTGTATAGCTTCCTGCCGCTGGCGTAGCATTGGCAGTCGCTGTATTTGTTATGGGTGCACTTGCGTCAATATCGGCCTGAGTGACCGTGTAAGTCGCTGTGAATGTAGCAGTGTTGCCAACGATCAACAGAGGCACATTTGAAGGGCTAATGGCGGATAATGCCCCTGCCCCGTTATGTGCATCCGAAATGCTAACATTATTGAGAGCCACATTTCCGTCATTCGTGACCTCATATGTGTATGTTACAACATCTCCTACAGCCACTTCACTATCTGGCGATGCGGATTTGGTAAATACTACACTTGGTATGGGCGTATTTAAGCTAACAGACTCGTCAGCAGTGACAATTAGAACGGCTTCTGTACCCATTGGAATCGCTTGAAGGCGGCCAGTGTTGGTAATATCTACACCAGCGGCAAAGTCCGTTGGCGTAATCGTGTAGCTTGCCGTAAATGATGCACTATCACCAGGTGCTAATGTGGTAATAGAAGCGGGCGTAATAGCTGATAAGCTGCCACTACCATTATGGTTATCTGTAACAGACAGGTTCTTTAATGTCTTCGCACCCGTATTGGTGACACTGTATGTATATGTAACAACATCACCTGTTGAAAGACCGCTATCTGGTGATGCAACCTTTGTGAAATCTACACTTCCTGTTCCCGGAACAAGAGCAGCCGATTCGCTGGCACTTGGCGCTGTTATCGTCCCGCGTTTTGGCGTAGCATTCGCCGTTGCCGTATTGGTAATATTTGACGAAAAGGCATCAATATCGCCTTGCGTGACAGTATAGGTCGCGGTGAAGTTTTGGGATGCACCCGGCGCAAGCGTGACACTGTTAGGCGTGATCGTTGAAAGCGTACCCGCACCGTCATGGACATCCGTAACATTGACACTATCAAGCGTGATATTGCCTGTATTTGTAACCACATATGTATAGGAAATAACATCGCCAAGCTCTAATCCGCTATCCGGCGTAGCCGTTTTTACAATCGTCATAGAATTATCAGGCGCTGGTCCAGGAATTGACAACGTCCCAGATACACTACCCAATGTACCTTCTGTTGGGTTTGCTGTCACAGAAGCGGTATTGGTAAATACAGTATCATCGTCTATGTTTGCCTGCGTAACGGTATGAGAACCCGTACAGGTCATAGACTGGCCACTCGCACGACTTGTGAATGGACAAGAGACGGCGCTGTTGATGAAACTATCCGTTACGACGATATTATTAAGCGTAACAGATCCAATGTTTTCAACTTCAAAAGAGTATACAATGACATCCCCAACAGCATTGTATGATGACACATTTGATGTCTTGACGATTGTAATACCAGGAGCAACTTCAGGAGAACCGCTGGCGTCATTACCATCCTTGAAGAACCAATGGTTGTCTCGCACATCATTATCGCGAACCCATGGAGTCGTTCCACCGGTTGTGAGGATATTATTTAAGAGACCAGGAACAGGCGTCAAATCAAACCAAGCAGTACTTGTCTCTGTTGTACTTTGATCGCGGAAGCACGATTCAAAACCATATGAAACCGTACCCGCCATGTTTGTGCGTTGAGTATTCGGACCCGTAAACCCACCGACTTGGATACCGTTCACCTCAAAGAACACATCATTATGGTCAAAGTTACCCGGACATGCATCCGCATCGCGTGCAGTTAAACGGGCATAACCTTCTACGATGGAGCCCCCGAAATAATCGACACACGCTGTAGGCCCGCAATTTAGATTTTGAGTTGGTCCTAATTGAAAGGGGTTCCCGCGAAATGCTACAGGTGTTCCTGAATTATAGTAACCTTCGAATTGCGTCGAAGGGTTTACAAACTGATAATATATATTCCCATTCACGCCTATCAACACAAACATCGTTCCGCCGACAGCGGGATAAGTGTTTGGTATAGCCCCGTTACCATTAGGAACCGTCTCCGTGAAGGTCGTTGCGTGCGCAGAAATCCCTGCCAACAACGTTAATAACGCTAGAGCAAAGCTCTTCAGTACCCTCTGGCCATTTAATTTCAGTCTTGAAATTAACCCAAAAAGGCACGGAAACATCGATAAAAGCAGCATTTTGAACATAACTCGCCCAATTCCCAACTAAATTCAGACTCACGCAGGAGTCCCCCATTTGGGCGAGTGTTAACGAATATGTTAAACAATACCTTAAGATGCTTTTTTTAAGTTATATTTTGTACATATTTCAGTGTTTTATGCAGTTTTTATCCTAAAAATTAACCTTTATTTATGCACAAAAATCATCTTAAACTATTGATTTATATAATATAAATAGATTTATGACTTAAAAATTAAAATTAACCATTTTTCTTAACATTCATTCAAAAATTAACTATTTTTGTATTTATTACTATTTTAGGGTGAGTTACTTTTTTGAATTATCAATTCGATAGAATAAAAACTTATGGTTTTATGGGGGTTTTCTGCATTTAAATGCATGAGAATATTTTCAAAAAATTAATTTTTCTTGTTAACTTTTTGATCAAAGTCTCTATTAGTTACTTTTAGGAAGTTAGCCGCAAAGGCAAAAACATTACAGGACGTTAACATGAAAGCACCCCCTGGAATCGCACCGGATATATTCTACGATTTAGACTTTTGTCCGATTCGGTCTATTTTCGCTAAGTTAAGCGGAAAGTGGAGCATATTGATTATAAGCCACCTCAGTTTCGGCACGCATCGCTTTAGTGAGCTGCTCGCAGGTATTCCAGATATTTCGCAACGTATGCTCACACAAACACTACGCATGCTTGAACGCGACGGCATGATAACTCGCAGCGTACAAGCAACCATCCCTCCCCGTGTTGATTATAAGCTCACAGAGTTGGGGCAATCTTATCTAAATGGCTTAGAGGGCATGCTACAATGGTGCCTTACCCAACGCCCTGTAATTGAGGCGAATCAAGAGAGCTATGATATAAAAGTTAAGGCCAGTTAAGGTCTCTTCATTTTACCGTGAGCTTGCGCTATTTTGTAATCATGATAGGCGCTCCAAACAGATAAACAGCCCAAACCATTTGCACGGTGCGATACCAATAAATCATTTAAGCGTTTTTGCTCTCTATCATATGGCTCCCCATATCCTAATTGTGATGCTGCTCGGCTTATTGCTAATTGCGTAGCTTCATTACTTTCTGAACGCATATCGCCACTCATAGTCTCAAGCCATTCTTTTAGGTGCTCTAATACGTCAATATTATTCGGACCATTTACCACTTTATGACTCGCCCCTTATAATCATCTCAACCACTATAAGTTTTTTACCCATATAATACCCCTGTGTTGAACATCATGTAGCACGCATGAAACAGGAAAAAATATAAGCAATGCAGCCAAAACCTATAAAATGAGTTTCATAGTAAATGAAGCGTAACAAAAATCAGCCTTACCATTCAGTTTTAGAGAAATATTAAGACTAGTCTTTTAGACATTATTGTGAATTTGCTCACTTATCACACTTTGCAAACTCATTTTTTAAGTTGTTAATTTAGCGCTCCCATTTGGGAGCGCTTTTATTTCATCCACATTCCCCATATCAAAACCACCGTTTTGAGCCCACATATATAGATGTCTTTGCAGCATTTAGAAATTCTGGCGCCGATTAACTGGGTTTTAAGTCCTTTTGTGTATGGTCACCTCAAATATAACAAGATCAAGAGGTCAGAATGTTTTTAAAGGTGTCTCAAAAAATCGCAACGCCGCTCGCGCTTATTTGCGCCAGTGCCGTGCTCACAGCCTGCTCAAGTGGCAAGGGGTCTTCACGCTACAACAGTGCAGATTATCAATATGAAGGTGTTTATCAGCAAAATGCTTACCAAGGCGGTGCTTATCAAACACAAGGGCTTTATCAGACCATGCCAGCTCAAACCTATGGTTACTCTGGCGCACAAGTCGGCGTAGATGGTTGTGGTAATGTTTATGCAAGTTATCCAGATTGTGGTGGAACAACATATCAACAACCAGAGCCTACACCATATCAACAACCTACGCCTATGGCGGAACCAATCATTACGCCGCCAATTTCGACAACAAGCGCAGTTGAATGTCCTGTAGGCACAACATTAAATCCAGACGGACAAAGCTGCATGATGGCGTCAGATACGTTCTATACACCACCAGCAACTGTGATAACGCATCCGACTACGCCTTACATTCCGCCTGTATACCTACCACCACGTAAATAACGCATTGATTTATCGTGGTTTTTAAAAGGTGGCTGAGCTTCAGCCGCCTTTTTTATTGCCCGCTTAAAATAGCATCAATACGCCGCTGCGCGATCGGATGATAACCGGCGCGCGCATTGGCATAGACACGCTCTGCCCAATCCGCTTGGCCGTTTTCTTTCAACGCGCCATAAAGGCGGTAGATAAATTTACCGCGCCCGACACGCATGAGGAAAGCTTCGAGTGACGGCAAAGCTGGCTCATATCCGCCTTTAATCGCTTGCATATACCAGGCAAAGGCCGTTTCCGCATTTTGTGTGCCTGTCAATTTAAACGTCGCGTCCAGCGCCGCAAATTGCGACTCGCTCATACCCGCAGGTAATCCATTTAAGAAATGCAGCCATTCATGCGTTGACCATGCGGATGTTTGGATACCGCCCGCCGTAATTTCGCCAGCCTGCCAGCGCGCAGATTGCGCCGCAACCTTGTCAAAAGCATCCGATTGCGGATTAGATATCGTCGCCGGAAGGCCCGGCTCGTAAATCCATTCTTTCAACTCAGCGCTCGTCAGGGCTTCAGGGTTATTTACGTGTAAATTATCATGCAAATAGGTGATGAAGTCTTCCGTCGTGATACTTTTAAAGGCGAAATGGTCGAAATAGCCTTTCAGGAACGGATCAAAGGCCTCTCGGCCAAAACGTTCTTCGAGGAAAATCAAAAAGAACTGTCCCTTTACATAGGCCACTTGCGAAAAGGCCTCATCTGGGTGGGCCATATCGGAGGGGAGCTTAAGCTGTGTTAGTTCTGAGCGTTCGGCCCCCGCTACGTCGCGCTTAAGGTCTTCCAATGAAAGCGCCTGCTCCATAACGGCGCGGCCCCGGCCGTAAAGGTCTTCCATAATCCGGTTTTCAACATAGGATGTAAACCCTTCATTCAGCCACGCGTCTTCCCACGTCGCATTTGTCACCAAATTCCCAGACCAGCTATGGGCCAATTCATGCGCGACGACATTGGTCAAGCTTTTGTCACCCGCAATCAAGGTTGGCGTCATAAAAGACAGGCGCGGGTTTTCCATGCCGCCAAAAGGAAAGCTTGGCGGAAGGACGATCAAATCATACCGCCCCCAGCGGTACGGCCCATAAAGCCGCGCATTCGCCTCTTCCATTAACGGTGTTTCGGAGAATTCCTCGGCTGCTGCGTCCAAAATATATTCTTCGGCATAAACGCCGATATGGTCGTTAATCGCCTTAAATTTGATGTCTCCCACTGCAATCGCCAACAAGTAAGACGGAATCGGCTGCGGCATATCAAAATGATACACACCATTCGCGTCCATATCCCCTTGCGAGGCGCTCATAAGCGGGCGCAGCCCATCGGGAACGCGCAAATTCGCTGAATAAGTCATACGCACAGCCGGCGTATCTTGGAGCGGCGCGATTGTACGCGCGTGGATTGCTTGAGCTTGCGAGAAAAGATAAGGATGGACTTTACCCGCGGTTTGTTCTGGCGAGAGCCACTGCAAACCTTCGGCCTGCGGGCTTGTGCTATAGGTGATACGAATGTGATCTTCGGAAACCGGCAGATCGATCGTCAGTTTACGGCCTAAAACCTCATCCCGGGCGCCAAATTTATGGTTCAAAGCCGTCCACTCGCCATTTTCGCCTGTTGTCTCAACAGCCGTAATGTTCAAATCCTTTGTATCCAATACAATCGTATCAACACCCGCAGTGATTTGCTCGAAAGAGAGCATGACAGAGCCTTTGAGGGTTTTTGTGGTAAAATCCACGTCCAAATCCAGCGCAGCATGCGTCACGCGCACATCGGCGTAATTGGCATAAGAAAACTTATCGCCCTGCACGCGAACCATTTCCGCGTTATCTGTAACAACGCTTTGCGGCGCATTGGCATTTTTAGGGGCATATGCGCCATTACAAGCCGTCAAAACTACGGCCAAAGACACGGTTCCCAAGAGGGCGGGCATAAAACGAGTCATATCATCTCCAAATCAACTTGGGAGAGACTTACGCCGGTTCCTTAACAGGAGCAAGGCTCCCTACTCAGGCATCTTTACAAGAAGAGAAGAGAGGCACCTCTGCACCCATTATTATGTTGGCACACAATCTGGCATATTGGTCACGCCAAACATTTGTTCTTTTTGCATATCAGCAGCTTTTTTTTCGAGTATAATATGCTTTGTAGCCGCGCGTGTTTTCTCATCAATAAACACACGGTAATCTTCCCGAATTCTTTTATCCAAAGCAGGCACAAGTTTGTAAGCTTTATGACGACTTATCCCTTTGGGTTCACCCTTTTCATCCAATAAGTATCTTGCGTAGGCTGTCGTTTTTTCACCAGCTACATTTTGTTTTTGTGCAAAACGAACCATCATAACCGAAAGCAATACAGACCACCTAAGCTCTGGATGATGATAGGTCCGCTCATCTTCTGGAAAACGCACAAATGTTTCTCTTAATTCTGCTCTGTGACGCTCATAAAATTCATTGAAAAACCGTTGTCGTGACCCTTTAAAAATAAGTTCACGAAGTTTTCTCACGAACCAAAGCAACCCCATCAACGCAATAAATAAAAACCCTCCGCCTATATAAATAGTGTTTCTCTGAGCTTGGAAATCAGTGTCATTTTGCAAAGATGTTAAAAACGACTTTATGCCTTTTTCGGAAAGCACCATACGAGACAAATTTCCACCCGAAACAGCCGACTGAACACGCACAACTTTTGTAGTTTTTATAGGTTCTGATCCCGTAAGATTAAAACGTTCGTGCTCCCATATCGACATGAAGGATGTTCCATCAATATAAGTTGTTTTGAACCCTAAAGGCATATTTATAGCAAGCGGCAAAGCCGTCAACTCAAGCGCTGTCTTTATCTGAGTTTTGGGCTTTGCCACGACTCGTTTATGCGGCGTGGCAACTGATTGCCTAGGTTTTTTTCGTGACTGTTGAGCGTATATAGAAGGATATGTTTTTGGTTTAGAAATTGAGTTGCTAATATTTTTCGCTTGAACCTGTGCAGGGTTAAAAACATGCGATAAACCCAATCTACGTTGGTCCATCATGGCAAGATTTTCAACCGCAGCAACATCACCACGGCGCGCCGCTTGATTGTACCAATAACGCGCTTCACTATAATCTTTGCTGCCGCCCTGCCCTCTGTATGCCATATAACCTAAATTTACACGCGCATCATTATGGCCAAGTTGGGCCGCTTTGTAATAATATTGTCTTGCAAGCGTAAAGTTTTGTACGCGATCACTTCCATCATGGTAAGCTCGAGCTTCATCAAAAAACTCTTTTGCGAGCCCATGCGGACCCTTCGTATATTTTGAAAGTGGTTCAGAAGCCGTTGGCACAGCCCTCGGCGTTGCGATTTCAATATCAATTGAAGTATTATTATATGATTTTTGTGCGTGCGCAGAATGCGATACAGCGAAAGCTATAACGATTAATATCATGTATATGGCAAGACAAATCTCACCATAAGGAATTTTGTATTTTACTCTCATTGCGCACCTAATCCCAAAGTGAGATTGAGAGTTTTATAATGCAAAAAATACGCCGCGTTTAGAGAAAAATTAATTATCTATTAATTTAAATTTGAATACTAGAAAAATTACTTCGCAGTATATGCATAAGCTATTAATTTAAAACGATTTTTTAAAATGAATTTATAAAAATTAATTTGTATTTGATTTTCGATTCATCTAGCAAATTACACGCGGCAAGAGAGGGGGCGTAAATAGTTTCTCCCCCTGTGAGAAAAGTTACTAAATTTAATTTTTAAATTCCTCGAATAAATCGGGGTAACAAAATAAAAATACGAAGATTAGAATTCATATAAAACATAAACTATGCACATTTATTACAGGTCAGCACTATCATGAAAAAGCAAAAAATTAGCATCGTCGAAGTTTCGCCGCGTGATGGCTTGCAAAATGAAAAGCAAGTTTTATCCCCCAAAGATCGCACCGCCCTCATCCTCCGCTCAGCGCAAGCGGGCGCAAAACGCATAGAAGCGGTGAGCTTTGTAAATCCCAAACGTGTCCCGCAAATGGCCGACGCCGAAGACGTCATGCAGCTCTCCCGTGCGGCTATGGCGACGCATGGTCTTACGCCTAATCTTATCGGCTTGGCTTTAAATGGACGCGGCGTGCAGCGCGCCATTGCCTGCGGCGTGGACGAAATAAATTGCGTGGTCGTCGCCAGCGAAACCTTTAGCCAGCGCAATCAAAATATGAGCAGCGCCGAAACGCTCGATCAAATGGAGCAGCTTTCAGGCGCAATTAAAGACGCCGGCATTCCATTTTCCATGACAATCGCGACAAGTTTTGGCTGCCCCTTTGAAGGCGAAATTGACCCCGAACATGTCGCCAATCTTGCGCGGCGATCTGTGGAAATGGGCGTGTTTGAAATCGCGCTGGCCGATACAATTGGCGCCGCCAGTCCCTATGACGTGACACACCGCTTGGGACTAGCCATGAAAGCCGCGCCAAATGTGCAGTGGCGCTGTCACTTTCACAATACGCGCAATACGGGTCTCGCCAATGCCGTCGCCGCCATTCAATCGGGCGTATATGTTCTAGACGCCTCTATTGGCGGAATTGGCGGATGCCCTTTTGCCCCCGCAGCCACAGGAAACATCCCAACCGAAGACCTCTCCTATATGCTCCGCCGTATGGGCCATGACACAGGGCTAGACATGGAAGAGATGCGCGGCACAGCCAAATGGCTCGGCGAAAAACTAGGCAATGTCCCCGCAGGTATGCTCTGGAAATCAGGCGATTTCCCGCCTATCAAAGAAGCTTAATCACCCTTATCTGAGCCACTAAATTTATCAATGAAAACAGCCGCTGTGATTTGACCAAGTACATTCACGCAAGTGCGCATCATATCTGGTATACGGTCAATCCCGAGCATAAAGGCAAGGCCTGCAACGGGGACACCAATTGTATCCAGCGCCGGCGCCATTGTCACAACACTAGAGGACGGTACGGGCGCGACGGTTAGAGATACGAGGAAGGTTGCTAAGATAATCGCGCCTGCAGTTCCCATCGCTATGGGTACACCATAAACATGCGCTAAGAAGATAATTGCCGCCCCTTGAAAGAGCGCGCTACCTGGCCGGTACATGGACGCGCCGAGAGGAATAAGCAGATCGGCGGCAGTTTCTGAAACGCCTAAGTTCTTAGTCGTCTCCTCTAGTGACACGGGAATGGCCGCCGCAGTGCTTGTGGTAGAAAAAGCGACGGAGGTCGCTCCTGCCGTTCCCTTGATAAAGGCCCCCGGGCGAATTTTTGCGATAAACAAGTTCAACGGCAAAAAGACCGCCCCCATTAAAATGGCTAGGCCGATAAACACACATATAATGAAAACGCCAAGGCTCTGAATAAGGCCCCAGCCTAACAAAGCTGTGGCAGGCGCAATTAAACCAAAGATGCCAATCGGCGCCGTGTAAAGTATCCACCAGACAAGTTTGATGAGGGCTTCGCTGACATCTTCGGCCGCAGTAATCATGCGTTCACGGCGTTCCAGCTCTAAGGTTCCGGCTGCGGCTGCGACAAGTGCTGTGAAAACGATAAGCGGCAGAATGGCTCCATTTGAGGCTGCCGCAAACGGGTTTGGCGGCACCAGGCTAATGATGAAGTCCGTAATGCTTTGCAGCTGCGGAACATTAATCGCCTCAGCCTCGGCCATATTAAGTTCTGGCGTAAACCTAAGGCCAACAGTCATTACGGCCATACCAATGATAATCGCAGGGATTAATGAAACCCAGTAAAACAGCAGCGTCATGCCCCCGATTTTTCCGAGCTTACGCGGGTCGCCTAATCGGGCGACACTTGCGAAAATAACAGAGACCACCAAAGGGATGACAATCATTTTAATTGCATTGATAAAGAGTTTTCCCAGCGGCGCAGACTCTCGGGCAATGGCGTGCAAAATTTCATTTCCAGTCATTGCCGCGCCAAGACCAACGGCAAGGCCCAAGCATAAACCCAGAGCTATAAGTTTGTTCAGCATATCTTACGTCTCCGTCTTGCAGCGTTTTAAAACTTGTCCCGGCATAGCGGGCAAAGAGACACCGTTTGAGATCACGGGTATTCCGCCTATGAACATATGCATCACGCCTTTTGATAACTCTTTGGGTTTATGAAAATCGGCCACTTGTGAAAAACTATCGGGGTCGAAAATAACAACATCCGCCTTATAATTTTCGTGCAAGAAACCGCGCCTGCAAAGGCCAAAGGTTTCCGCGGTTAAACCGCTACTACGGTATATGAAACTCGGTATATCCATTAGGCCTTGTGCTTTGACATAGGTCTCATATTTACGCGGAAAGCTAGCGTATTTACGAGGGTGTCCGTTGCTGCCATCAGAGCTTGTCATCACCCAGTCTTGAACCATGAAATTCGCGATATCCTCTGCGTTCATATTAAATGAGGCAATTCGCGCATCCCCTTGCTTTGCAATTTCGATAGCCATTTGCGCGGGCGGTAAATCATTCGCCAGAGCGATTTTCCCTAGCGTTTGTCCTTGCCAGTCTTTTTTATCCTGCGTGATCAGAACCGCTTCTGGCCCGCCGCGCCGGCGCAAGTTTTCACGGGTTTCGGCTAATATTTTCGCGCGTAAGGACACGTCCTCAAGGCGCGCCATATATTCTTCATTCGTCCCAGATTTGACCCAGCGCGGTAGAAGCGCATTGGAAATTCGCGTTCCAGATGCGGGCCATGGATACTGATCGGCCGTCACTCTTTGGCCGCTAGCGCGGGCCGCATTAATCGTTTCAATGATAGGGATACTTTTGCCCCACACATCCACGCCCAGCGCTTTGATATGGGCGATGTGAACGGGGATATCGGCGTCTCGGCCTATTTCTAGCACTTCTTCAATGGCGGCTTCTAGGCCGATATTATAGGTCGCTTCGTCGCGAATATGGCTGTCATAAATGCCGCCATATTGCCCGGCAATTTTAGAAAGCGCTATGACTTCGTCCGTTTTAGAAAAGCTTCCTGGCGCGTAAAAGAGCCCCGTTGAAAGACCTAACGCCCCAGCTTCCATCCCGCCTGCAACTAGCGCTTCCATTTCGCTAAGCTCTTCGGGTGTGGGCTCACGGTTTGCATTTCCCATAACGGCTTTGCGAGTACCGCCATGTCCAACAAAAAGTGCCGTATGCGTGCCAAAGCCTTTGGCATTTAAATCGCTGGAAACCCTCGCGACATCGGGCGAGCCAAAGCCGTCATTCCCATTGAAAACTGTCGTAACACCTTGGAACCGATAGTTATCATTTTTACGGCGCGCAATATCATCACTCAGGAGGTCCTCTTGGCTGTGCGTGTGCGGATCAATGAACCCGGGGGAGACAATCAGCCCAGAAGCGTCAATAACTTGTTTGGCCTGAAGTTTGGGCCGCTTTTGGCCCACGTACACAATCTGTCCGCCTTTGAGAGCAACATGCCCCGTAAAGCCATCTGACATATCCCCGACATGGACGATGCCCCCAGAGATAAGGTAATCAGCTTCGGGGGGATCACCGCAAGCCGTCAGCCCCATAAGCATCGCCGCGCCGCATATAAGGCCAAGCTTTTTCATGGGTTAGCTTTCTGCTTCCAAAAGTAAGCGCATCATTTCTTCAGCAAAAACAGCGGCAGATATTTTAATCGCCTTACGGTCCGTTTCATCACCAACTTCATAGGTAATCGCCGAAATTCCGAAACTATCATACATATAATTTTTCGATATTGGCTTGCCTGAATTGTGGCGGGCTTCGCGGGTAAAGGCATAGACGTTATCGTCCAAACGATCATCGACAGCGGTTATCCAATTATGCGCGAACATGGGCGGAGATGTCGGTTCTTCATCCGCTTGCGTATAGAGTAAATTGCGCGAGGTCGAATGGAAATCGAGGAAGAAGGTCATGCGTTCATCCCCATTTTCAAATGGGGCAAGCGCCGATTTGACCGCTTGCGTTTCAGGCTGCGTGAAAGGGCCCCAATCGCGGTTTAAATCAATGCCGCCCTTATTGTGCCGCCAATTGCCCGCTGTCACGCCATCTGGGTTCATATTGGGCACGATTAGGACGTTGAAATTATCTCGAAAACGCTTCGCAAGCTCGCTATCGCCTAACACAGTTTCGGTGAAGGGAATAAGCGCGAGCGCGCCTGTGACTTCTGGCGGGTGTTGCCGCCCGACCCACATAACATATGGTTTCTGCACGTTAGGATCTGTTTTAATTTCCAACATCGAGATGGGGTGACCGTCATGTGACGTCCCAATTTCAGAGAGAGACACATATGACTGGGATGCTATCTCCGCGGTCCAATTATCGTGGCTTTCTTTGGTGAAAATTTCTTGCGCCGAAACAAAGAAGGCGCGGTCATCTAGTTTAAGGCGCATTTCAACGTGGTTTTCATGGTCTTGCCTTACACGGCTTTCTGGCAGAGCGGTCCATGTTGTGCCGTCATAACTTATCTTGGGGCGGTAACGATGCTTGCCGTCTTCGTAATTAATATTCACTCGCAACGTTCCGGCCTGTTTTGGATCAACGCGAAAGCCATACCAGGCACTATTGTTGATCGGTGTGTTTTCAGGGCGGATAATAAAATTAAAGTGAGTTTTTGATCCGACGACACAATCATCAATGCGCGCGGTGGGATGCGCAATAGAAATTGCGGCCATGCCATTCTCGCAAAGCGCTGCGGATGCTAGTGCTGGTAAATTAGAAGATTGTTTCTCAGTAGGGAGTGTGGCGCAGGCTGCGAGCGAGACCGTCAGAAAAGCCGCTAATAAATTAGGTGACCGCATAATGTGTTCCTCCCCGTATAGGCATTTGGTTTTTATGTTTATATTCCATTTGCTCTGCCAATTTCATGGCACTACCGGCGGCAAAAGTATAGCCCAGCGAGCCGTGCCCGACATTTAGATATAGGTTTTCAATTTTACTTGGGCCAATGATGGGAACACCGGATGGCGTCATCGGCCGATAGTGCGACCATGTGGAAATATGTCCGTCATAATCTGCAGCAGTGGGCCAAAGCGCGCGTGAACGTTTTAAAAGCTCATCACAGCGGGCTTGCGTAAGGGATTGCGGTTGATTGGCGTCCATAAACCCAGCGATACGCATGGATTTTCCTAAATTGGCAAAAACGATTTTATGTTTCAAACTGGTAAGGCTAACCTTTGAGCTTTGCGGCGTAGAGGCCGCTGTTAGGCTGTAACCCTGCATGCAAAGAATAGGCAATGATATGCCGTGAGGGCGTGTTAGCTCTGCCGCTTGATTGCCTGTACATAGAATGGCCGCGTCAAATTCAAGGCGTTCTGTTTGCGTTTCAATGGCTTTAAATATTTTGCCAACCGTGCATATTTTTTTGACATTGGCACCCAGCAGTAATCGCCCGCCGCGTTTTTCAAATGCCTTTAAGAGCGCCTTGCAGTAGATTTGTGTGTCCAATGCGTAATCGGATTGTGCATATATTGCGCCGTGAAATTCATCCGTGAAACTGTGTAAAGCAGGGGCTTTGTCAAGGCTTTCGGCTTTATTCAAAATATTGCGTTCTAGGCCAAGAGCTTCATATTTTTCGCGCCCCGCCAGAGCTTTTTCGTAATCTTGGCGTGAGCTTAGCAAAACTAATTTTCCATGCCCGCTTGCCGCTAAAGCTTTGGAGGGGAGTTCTTGGCTATAAAGGCGAAACATGTCCGCAGAAAGCTTTGCAAGCTTGGCGCGTTTTTCGAGGTTTTTGCGCTCGAGCGAGGGCAAGCAATTTCCCAGAAATTTTAGGCCCCATGCCAAATAATCAGCACTAAGCGAAAGCCCCATACGCACGGCAGGGTCTTTGCCCATCATATATTTCGGGAGAGCCTTTAGGGTCGATAGACCTGCGAATGGATCAACGTAACTATAGGAAAGTTGCGCGCCATTGGCTTGGCTCGCCTCGCCAGCAGCGTGATCATT
This sequence comes from Maricaulaceae bacterium, assembly GCA_049607665.1. GTDB lineage: Bacteria > Pseudomonadota > Alphaproteobacteria > Caulobacterales > Maricaulaceae > Fretibacter. The sequence goes on along the minus strand of JBMYWT010000008.1, from coordinate 45,072 downwards.
TTTATCAATCAGCGTAATATCGTGCCCTTGGCGGGCAAGCGTATAGGCGGTCGAGACACCAATAACTCCAGCTCCGAGGACAGCGATTTTCATGGGTTTCATTCCTTTGGACAAAGCTTCGCTGGTCCCTGTAAACAGGGCCGTTAACCTGAAAGCGCTAAGCGCTTTCAGAGAGGTAAGTGAGTTTGGGCCTAGAAGTTGTGGCGGACGCTTGCGTACCAGTAACGGCCACGGTTTGAATGCAGGCTTACAAAGTAACCACGTGCAAATTCATCCGCGAGTGGTGGCTTCTTATCACCGACATTGCGAACGCCAAGACGTACGCGCGTATTGTCACCGCCAAGCAAGCCATCAAACGTATGATCCACATAGAGATTGACGGTGTTAAAGGCCGCAACAGGGAGCTGGTCACCATCCGAATTGGTTGTCGATGTATCAATGACATCGCCTACATGTTTGTAGAAAACACCCGCACCCCAATTATCAAGCTTCCATTTCACAGAGCCTGTGTAACGCCATGCAGGGTTGCCGTTGCGCTCGATCAAGTCTTGTTGTCCCACAACATCAACAAGAGAGTTGATGGTTCCCGCGTTTAGCGCTTCAAAGAGTTGTACGCCTTGCGCGGATGGATTTTGGAAGAATGTATCGATATGGGCGGCATTGGCTTTGATTTTGAAATCACCAAAGTTGGTATCGAAATTAAACTGCGCGCCAAAGTCGATACCTTCGGATTCGCGAAGATCCAAATTGCTGAACTGTTGGTTCACGGAAAGAATTTCACCTGCGCCTGATGGGTCAAGACCTGCGGACGTAAAGAGGGCCGCGTCGCCAGCGTCAGGCGTAGCACGGATTACATTCGGGTTTGAACTGCCGTTAAGACGAAGAAGGTAATCGAGTGAAATTTCATTCTGGTCAGAGAATAAGCCTACAAGGCCTTTTTGTTCAATGCGCCACCAATCGACCGTGAAGATCATATTGGAATTTGGTTCAAACACAGCGCCCAATGAATAGTTTTTACTCTTCTCTGGTTTCAAATCTGGACCGCCAGAACGCACGCCTTCGACTGAATTATTATCGCAAGCATCATCAACGGTGAATGGCGCTGTGCCCGCATTACGCGCGACAGCTTCACATAGGATCCAGTCTTCACGCGAAGAGTTTACGCGGCGAATAGCCGTTGCATTGATTTGTTCTAGGTTAGGCGCTCTGAAACCTTCAGAGTATGAAGCCCGAATTTGAAGGGGCTCTGCAAGATGCCAAGATGCGGCAATCTTTGGCTTAATCACCTCGCCTGCATCAGAATAGCTCTCGGCGCGCGCCGCAAGTTGCATATCAAACGAATGTACGAGCGGAATATTCATTTCAGGACTAACCAGCGGAAGCGCTAGCTCGACAAATGCGCCGAAAACATCCCGCGAACCCTTTGTATCTGGCGTCGGGCTTGACCCCATAACGTCAGAGAGGTTTGTTACGCCAGTAACGCTGTCTGTGAAAGTTGTTGTTCCATCAAGGCGGTCATCCCGATCATCCGCATAGGATTCGTGACGCCATTCCACGCCGACCGCCATACCTGCATCGCCCGCTTTGGTAGAAAAGACCGATGGGTTAGAGAATTTTGCATCGGCCAAAGTTAGCGTCGTTTTGCCGTTTCTTTTGACATCAACAAGAAAGCCGTCAATCGTACCTTGGTCATTTACAAAATTAGGCGCGTTTAGATCCGTTTGGTTGCCGCCCGCGAAAATGTTATACGCAGAGGCATCTGTGCGGCCCAAGGCTTGTTGGAAAAGTGTGTTACTGATCCGGTTGGTTTTATCTTTGGTCTTAGCCTGTGAATGTAAGAACGCTGTTTCCCAGTCCCAGTTACCTGTGTCACCGCGTAAGCCGCCGAGTATACGGAAGCTATCATTTTTTACGCTGACTTGGCGTGGGCCTGCATCAATCGGGCGGTAATCCATAATCCGGATATCTTGGCCAAAGGGGTTATAAAAACCAGAGGTTGGCACAACAATACGGTTGCTTGAAAGGATAGCCGCCGTTTCGCGTTCTTTACTATAGTCGGCGTGATAGTAAGAGGCTTCGCCGAAGAATTCGTTTCCGTTTTGTAGCTCATGGTTAAAGAAACCAAAGAGGTTGTAACGGTCTGTGTCGCCCACAATGTCGCGATATCCGGCGCGGTCAAGACGAAGTGACGTATCGATAGATCCACCATTGTCTATACAGACACCGCCCGCAAGCGCGGGTCCTAAGCAACCTGAGAACGAATCCGGCTGAATGTGGAAATCGTCATCTCCCACACCTGCAAGGCGGGGTTCGCCAGATAGAGTTTCAAATTCGCCAAATTGTGTTTGCGATGATAAATTGCGTAGCTGTGTGTCGCCTTCAAACGGCGTGCCTACGAAAAACGTTCTCAAGTCTTCCGTAGAAGAGTTGCGTAAATCCGTTGCCGGCATGCCGTTGCGCATCATCACGTTACCAAAAAGCGAGAAGTTAGAGCGATCATCATTGAAGCTCTTGCCCCATTTAAAAGTGCCGCTTGTTTCATCAAGGCTTGTGCCTTCGGAAGCACCGTATTGCAGCGAGACTTGTAGGCCTTCGTAATCATCATCCAAAATCGTATTGATAACACCGGCCACGGCATCTGATCCGTAAACCGCTGACGCGCCGTCACGTAGGACTTCAAGGCGCTTAACACCTGTTACAGGCAGAGAGTTTGAATTTACCGAAACAACGGGAGTTTGATTAACCGCTTGAGTGCCAGGGTGGTTCACAAGGCGGCGGCCATTCAACAGCACCAAAGTATTCCCATCGCCCACGCCGCGAAGGTTCACAGAACCAACATCACCGCGCGCGCCGTTTACGCCCGTAAAGCGTCCCTCGCGGAATGTTACGTCGCCCAATTGCGGAATAGATTGCAAAAGCTCATCACCGCTCACAGCGCCTGTGATTTCAATATCCGAGATATCCAAAGACGTTACAGGAAGAATACCGCCAATGTCAGAGCCTTTAATTTGCGTACCAACCACGATCACTTCATCTTCGATTGGATTTGATGGTGCGTTTTGCGCAAATGCCGAAACACTTAAAGCCGCGAGAGCCGTTGTAAGCATAAGGCCTTTTGAGAGTTCTTTATGTGACATATACATTCCCCTGTTTTGTCTATCCTCTCTTTCTTGATGAGAATATCTAGTCTTGGCAAATAGAAAAACCTATTTACGGTATAGACCAAGGCTATATCTCGCCTTGCAAGAGAAAATATTCTTCTATGAATATTCCTCAAGTTCTTCACGCAATATATCAATAAAATTTGTCTTATACCCCACAAGAGGGTCATGATTTCGATAGATCAAATCCACGCGTACAGGATCAAGATCACGAACTTTATGAATTGTAAGTCCCTCTGAACTGCCTGAATACGCCGTTATACCGTCTACAATCGCCACGCCCGCGCTCTTGGAAGCAAGCCGTTTTGCCAAGTGATATGTCTCCGCCGTAATTTGGTTTTGCGGACGATCACTCCACGCTTCACTTAAACGGTGATTTAGGCGCTGCCCCAAAGGGCTTTTGGCGTTCAGCTCAATTAAAGGTAAGGCTTCTAAATCTGCCAATTCGATTTCACCCGCCGCTAAGCCGAAACTTTTTGGTGCGACGCAGACAAATTCCGTCATGCCAACATTCATCACGGAAAGCCCTGGTGTGCCTGTGGCATCAACAACCAAACCCAAATCCACAAGGTTATTTGAAATCGCTTTGCTGATCTCAAGGGCGTGCAAGGTTTCCACTTCAATGGATACATCTTTGTGTGCCGCCGCAAAGCGCGCGAGCGCGCAAGGCACGAGTTGCAGGCTAAAAGCTGGCGTCATGGCCAGCCGCAATTGCCCCACACGGGTAGACGCCAAGACGGCTGCATATTTACGAAGTTCATTTATATGTTCAAAAACGGGCAAGGTTTGCGCGAATAAAAGCTCGCCCTTTTCTGTTGGAAAAATACGGCCCTTTTCGCGGTGAAATAAATCAAACCCCAACTGGCTTTCCGCATGGCGTAAAACTTTACTGACTGTAGGCTGCGAGACATTAAGCGCTTTTGCCGCTCCGCTCACAGAACCGCTTACATAAACTGCGTGAAAAATTTCAATGTGCCGTAACCGCATAAGATAGCCATAAAGCCTATTCTCACCACGGCTAGGGGATATTTAAATTCAATTCAATTTTTCTTACACAGGCCCCCTGAAATGATGGTGGTGACTATGAAGGTATTTGATTGCCTTCAATATAAATACGGCAAAATGATGATAATCAATACAGATTATGCCCCCTGCTTCGCCGCGATCTTACGCATGATGACATTCCCGAGGCCCGGAAGGTAGCGCATGATGAAATGGAAGATATACGCGTCTTTGCCGATTTTTAGGCGGGGCTTGTTCTTCTCAATAGCGCGGAGGATTTTAGCGGCCGCAAACTCTGCGTCGACGCCTGTTTTATGGGCGATGTCGAAGTTCTTTTTTGCTTGTTCGATATCATCGGATTCTTCCAATGTCGCCATAATCATATTGGTGCGGATCGCGCCGGGGTGGACGCTGGTGACGCCGATATTTTTCTGGCTCCATTCCGCCATGAGCGAGTCGGTCAAAAGCTGCACGCCTGCCTTTGTGGCGCAATAAGACGACTGCGCGGGCAAGCCAAGAAAGGCCGACATAGACGACAGGTTCACGAGATGCGCGTCATCGGCGGCGCTCAAGGCTTCGTCAAAGAAATGACAACCATAAATCACGCCCCAAAGGTTGATCCCGATCATGCGGTCCCAATCAGACAGGCTATGGGTGGAGAAGTTTTTCTGTAGGGTGATGCCCGCATTATTAATCAATATATTCACGCCGCCATGCGCGGTCAAAACCTCATCACGAAAGCTCTCCATCTTGGCGCGGTTCGTGACATCCACGACGTGTTGCGTGACCGTGCCCACATTGGCAGGAAGGCTCGCGGCTGTTTTTGCCAGCGCCTCTGCCGAGATATCGGCGAGCGCCAGATTGCATCCCTTCGCGCCCAAAGCTTGCGCCAGAGCGCCGCCGAGGCCGCCGCCCGCGCCCGTGATAACCGCGACGTGTCCTTTTTTAATATCCATGCTTAGACCTTACTACGCTGTGCGGCGGGTTGGCTTAATGCGTCCCGTCAGTTTTTTAACAAGAAAGCCACCGAGACTTTTTAGGATTGCGCCTTTGGGCGTGAGCGCGGCGAGATCAAACTCAGCGTTTTCGCCTGTGGCCGCTGCCGCGTCCCACATCTCGCGAATGGCATCAAAATAAGGCCGCGTGAGATCGTTCCATTCTATCATTTCAAGGATAATGCCTGCCTCAACATTTTCGATATAAGACATGCGCGCAAGGCCATCGATACCGCTATCCACCACAGCCTCATAGCCATGATCAAGGGCGTAATTATATTGCGCGGGGAAATTTTCGACGCAGACGGCATAATGATGCACGCCCGTTATGCCGCGCGTGACGGCCTCTGTATAGATAGAGGGCGTGTCATCGAGGGCTTGGATTAATTCAATCTGCATATCGCCCATATAACCAAAGGCGATATTGACGGGTGTCTTGCCTGATTTTTCGCCGCGATAAAATGCATTTTGCAGCGGGATGACATCGCGCGTCACGAGGAAAGCGGCCACGCCCAAAGTCTTCCAATGCGCCATTGCCGCGTCAATGTCGGGCACAATATAGGCGACTTGCCGCGCAGGACCAAAGGCAGCGGGCAGTTCTGGGATTGCCGTGATATCCTCTGCTTTCATCATACGTCTTTCTTCATCATGAGCTGGTTTGCGAGTGAAACTCAATAAGGCTTCGGATGCGTTCATAATCTTGCGGGCTTGCGCCGTTTTCCGCGATATAGAGCGCGGCGCTAGAGAGCGCCCCAAACAAGAGGCTCATGGTAATGCCATCAGGGTTTACGCCGATGACTTTGGCGCTTTCTTCGCGCGCGGCGAGGCTAATGGCGCCCTCTGTCATGCGGCTTCGGCCCAAAAGCGCAGGCGCGTCGACCAGCAATATTTGGCGGTAATGCGGGTCTTCGCAATTGCGCATGAAGCCCGCCCAAATATCTGCGGTTGTCGGCGCGGCATGGTTTTGAATTTTCGCGACGCTTTCACGTTCAAGGTCTTCGGTTACGGCTTTGAACAGGCCGAGTTTATTCTCAAAATAATGGTAAATCGGGCGGACGGTAAGATCGCATTCAGCCGCGATGTCATCAAGGCTGGTGTCGGCATAGCCGCGTTCCCCGAAGAGCCGCCGCGCCGCGCTAAGGAGGCTCGCTTGCGTGGCTTCGCGGCGCTCGGCCTGTGTGCGGCGTTTACTCATGCTGCAATGTCTCCTACGGGGATGTCTCTTGCGGCGATGTCTCCTGCTGGCGCGTCATTTAACACGCAGCGAATACCATCGGGGTGCTGTATGAGAGGCACGCAGAAATTACAATGGGTGCAGCCGCTATCATAGGCGGGATTGTCTTGCGCGTTTTTGACAAAGTCAGGATCTTTCAAGAGCGCGCGGCCAAGCTGCACGAAATCAAACCCAGCCTCAAAGACGCGGTCAACATCCGCCCGCGTCGAGCAGCCGCCAATGTAAATAATAGGGCAAGACACGGCCGCTTTGATGTTCTTCGCCGCCTCTAAGAAATAGGTCGGATTATAGTCATATTTTTTCCACATCAGTGGCCCCACCACTTTTAATAACGCTTTCACAAAGAGGCTCTCTTGCATCGCGGCCATGCCTTTGGCGATGCTGTCGCCGCGAAACAGATACATGGAATTATAGCTAGACGTGCCTGCGCTGGGGATAAGGCCGTCAATCCCCGCTGCGTCGAGAGATTTGGCAACTTCGATACCGAGGGCATAATCCACACCGCCTTTGACCGCGTCTGTCATTGAGATTTTGCCAAGGATAGGAAAATCAGGGCCAAGTTCTTCGCGCATGGCGGCTAGGCAGTCTAGCGGTACGCGCATACGCTTTTCATGGCTGCCGCCATATTTATCTGTTCGTTTATTCGTTTTGGGACTGATGAATTGCGAGAGGCCGTAGCCGTGTCCGAAGTGAATTTCGATCGCGTCAAACCCAACGCGTTTCATAAAGCGCGCGGCATCGCGATAGGTTCCGATCAAGTGATCTATATCGTCCTGCGTCATGGCGGGCGCAATGGGGCGGCCCACGGTCAAGCCAATGCCAACGAACATTTTCGACGGCCCCTTGGGCGGCTGATCGCGGCGCAGGTCTTTGTTCTGAGAGAAATGCCCGCAATGGGTGACTTGGCCTGAGACTTTCGCGCCCGTTTTTTGCAAACTCGCAATCAGGCTTGCCAGCTCATCCGCAATCCCCTCATGCAGCCACATCATCGACTCCATGATCCGTCCGTCGGGTTCAGTGGTGCAATATGATAGCGTGGTGAGGCCAACACCGCCTTCGGCGATAGATTGGTGGAAATCAACAAGGCGCTGACTCGGCCCGCCATTTGGCGTCATGCCCTCAAATGTCGCCGCTTTCATGATACGGTTTTTAAGGGTAAGGTTGCCAAGCTGGGCTTTTAGGAACGGGTTTCTAATCTGATTGTCTCGCGGTTGCATAAATTATGTAAGCTAATTACATATGTAAAAATTTTAAATGAGGCAAGACACGGCCAAGTGTTTTTCCAAAAATTAAAGAGGTGCTTAAAATGGAACAGTTAAAAGGCGATGACGCCCTATTTATCGCAATGGAGCGCCCAAGCTCTCCTACGCATGTCGCGACCGTCACAATTTACGATCCGTCAACTGCGCCCGGCGGCTTTGTTCGTTTCAAAGACATTTTGGCGTTCACAGAGAGCCGTCTGCATCTTGCTAAAACCATGCGCCAGAAAATAGTCAAAGTACCTTTTAACATCGACATGCCTTATTGGGTTGAAGACGATGAATTTGATCTGGAGTTTCATGTGCGTCACCTGTCCCTGCCGCAACCTGGGGACTGGCGTCAGCTTTGTATCTTGGTCGCGCGCCTCTTTGCGCGTCCGCTCGATCTTTCGCGTCCGCCGTGGGAAATGACTGTCATCGAAGGCCTTGATAAAATCAAAGGCTACCCCAAAGGCTGTTACGCCGTCATCACTAAGGTCCACCACTCAGCGGTTGACGGCGCGGCTGGCGTTGAATTGATGCAAGCCCTGCACACGATCACGCCCGATGAGGCCCTCCCAGATGTTCCGAATAATTGGAAACCTGAACGCCGCCCAAGCGATGCGCGCTTGTTTATGAAGGGCTATGGCAATCTATGGCTTCGCCCTTTCCGATCCGCCAATGCGATGCGCAAAGCTATCCCCGGCATTATAAAAGTCGCGACGGACAGATCTGGCAAAGCCGACGTTCGTCCTCAAGATAAGAGAACGCCCAAAACGCGCTTTAACGGCGTGATCTCACCTCACCGCGTTTTTGACGCCCGTTATTTCGACATAACTAAAATCAAAGCCATGCGGAGTTTTTCTGAGGGCAGTAAGATTAATGACGTCATGATTTCGCTCGTCTCTGGCGCGATGCGTCATTACTTGGCGGAGCATGATGAACTGCCGACAAGTTCTTTGAAGACAATCATTCCAATCAACCTGCGTACCGAGGCCGAAAAAAGCCAAACGGGCAATCAAGTTTCTGCGATGATGACCTCGCTCGGCTCTGACATTTCAGATCCGCAAGAGCGCGTGCGTTTCATCCATAGCCAAACGGCCTCTGCCAAAGATCAAACGGCCAAATTAGGCCCGCGTGAAGTCACGGGTGTTATGCAGCAAATTCCGTTTAACGTGATGAATGTCGGCGCAAACATACACCGAAATCTAAAGCTCGCCAATCACACGAAGAAAACGATCAATACGATTGTAACCAATGTCCCCGGCCCGCCCATTCCGATTTATTCTGCGGGCGCCAAAGCCGTGGCCATGTTTGGGCAAATTTGCCTTGTTGACGGCGTGGGCATTGGCCATGTTGTCGTCAGCTATTTGGATAAAATTTCAATCAGCTTCACGGCCTGCCGCGATGCGATGCCTGATCCGCTTTTCTATGCCGAGTGTCTTGAAAAAAGCTACGCCGATCACTTGAAAGCGTTGAAAGAATTTGAAGCCGAAGCGAAAAAGGCCCCGTCTAAAAAGATCGCAGCGAAGAAACCAAGCAAACCTGCGAAACCAAATAAGCCATCAAAACCAAGTAAGCCAACAACAGCTTAAGACATGAACGTGTTTCATTTCTTTTCGGAAAATAGTATTTAATGACACAAAAAGCCCTATTTAGCGAAGCCGAGCTGAGCAAAGCCCCGTCGCCCCTTTGGTCATGGACTGAACCGCGCGTAATCTTTGAACTGGCGGCCTTTTATGCGACCCGCCGCAAATTAAAAAAGAAAATCAAAGGTGACGGACATCCTGTGATGGTCGTGCCTGGCTTTTTGGGCGGCGACGGCAGCACAGCGACAATGCGCAACCTTCTGACGGATGTCGGCTATAACGCAAAGGGATGGGGCCTTGGACAGAATAAAATATTCAACCAAGACCGCGTCACAGAGCTTACGCTCGAACTCAAAGCCTTGCATAAATCCACGGGGCGAAAGGTGTCTCTCGTGGGCTGGAGCCTTGGCGGTGTTTTCGTCCGTGAAGTCGCCAGACGGCATCCTGACCTTGTACGTCAGGTCGTAACATTAGGCAGCCCGATCTCGGGGAATTTCAATCACACCTTTGCCTATAAGGTCTATAAATATTTGAACGGCGAGCCCAACCAAGCGGACCTTGATTTTTACGGCAATGTTAATATTGCGCCGCCCGTACCGACGACCTCGATTTATTCTAAGTCTGACGGCATTGTCGCATGGCGTAATTCAATTCAGCCCACAGGGCCAATGACAGAAAATGTTCGCGTCAAAGCGAGCCACTCGGGCATGGGGTCAAACCCGCACGTTATGCTCGCCCTCACCGACCGTCTCTCGCAGCCCGAGGGACAGTGGCAACCCTATCAGCAATAAGGCGGACCTTCCGATGCAAACGACCACAACACATAAATATACGCAATCCGTTGACGAAATCGCGGCGGCGTTTTTGGACGAAGGGTTTTTGACAGCTAAGTTTGAAACCCTCGGTTCACGCAATATTGACATTACAGTCACCGCCTATGACGACGATACGTTCAAAGTCGTTACAAAACGCGAGGCCGCCGCCGATGTGCCGCGCGCCCTTAAATCTGTTGTCAAACCTTGGAACGCCATTGTCCAGACCGAAAGCTGGAGCGGCACAGATGGCGGCCCGTATCACGCCGATATCGAAATCACCACAGAAGGCGTCCCCGCAACGATCAACACCACGATTGATATTACTGCGGCTGGCGACGGATGTGAGTGCGTTACAAATAATGAAATCACATGCAGCATTCCGCTTGTTGGCAAGCAGCTCGCGAAATTCATCGCCAAAGAATCGCTCAAAGTTCTTGAAGAAGAATATGGTTTCATTTCCGAAAGCGCCTAGCCGCCAATAAGCGGCTTCCCCAGTTCTGCACAAGCCTCTTGAATTGACGCATTGATTTAACGCCTTCAGTTTTCAATTGATTAACTTATGTAATTGAAATACATATGTTGAAAATTGAACAAGGCGAGAGACACTCGCCATAGACTTGGGGATGTCATGCTGCGGAAAATCTTGCTTGGCCTATTGGGGCTTATCGTCATTAGCAGTGCGTTTTTGTTTTTGAAAACGCGCTCAACGCCGTCCTCAAATTATACCTTCACAAATGAAGCGACGGAGAACCTCGCGCAGCTTGTTAAGACCCGCCCAGAGGACGCCGCGCAGCCGAATGTGATTGTGCTTCTGGCAGATGATCTAGGCTGGGCAGATGTCGGCTATCGCGGCTCTGACATTCAGACGCCCAATATTGATAGTCTCGCCAAAGACGGTATGCGCCTAGAGCGTTTTTACGCCACGCCGTTTTGCTCCCCCACGCGCGCGGCCCTGATGACAGGCAAAGACCCAATCAAGCTTGGCGTGGCGCATTCCGTTTTGATGGCCTGGAGCAATGGCGGCGTTTCCCCCAAAGAACATTTCCTGCCCGAAAGCTTCAAAGAGGCGGGCTACCAAACGGCGATGGTGGGCAAATGGCACATGGGCCATACAATCGAGCAACACACGCCCAATGCGCGCGGCTTTGACCATTTCTACGGGCATTTCAATACAGACGTCGATTACTACAGCCATAGTTTCGCGGGAGGGCATGACTTCCAAGAAAACGGAACGTCTGTCAAACATGAGGGCGAGTACGCCACCGATGTTCACGGTAATCAGGCCGTGCGTTACATCAAAGAACTGCGCGATCCGAGTAAGCCGTTTTTCATGTATGTCCCCTTCCTCGCGCCGCATTCACCGATGCAGGCCAAAGACGAAGACATCGCAAAATATAGTCACCGCATCGACTCACCACGGTCAAAGAAAAAGACTTATGCGGCGATGGTCGATAGCCTCGATCAAGCGATTGGCGACATTTTAGATTCGATTGAAGACGAAGGCCTTCGCGAAAACACCATCGTTTTATTCTTTACGGATAATGGCGGGTTCAACAATTTCGGCGCGGATAACACGCCGTTGCGCGGGGAGAAGCTCTCTCCGTTTGAAGGCGGCGTTCGTGTCAATTCAGTCATCCGCTGGCCCGCCGTGATCCCAGCGGATACGGTCAATGATAGTGTAATTTCCGTAATGGATATGCTCCCGACCCTCACGACAGCCGCAGGCATTCCTGCGGGGAATGAGCGCGAAATTGACGGCGTCGACCGCTGGAACGCCATCCTCGGCCAAGGCCCAAGAGATCGCGGCAAGCCGATGTTTTTCACCTCTAACTTATCGACCTATAATTACTTCCAATATGGCGTGCTCGACGGGCCGTGGAAGCTCTATCAAAAGGTCGATCACCAGAGACGCATCACCGAAGTCGAGACAATGCTGTTTAATGTCTGGGAAGACCCAAATGAAGAGGTCGATATCTCAGCGGCGCATCCCGATCAGGTTAAGCGCCTGCAAGATATGCTAGACAAACGCCTCGCAGAGCACCCCGTCGGCGGCACCTATGTTCAAATTCAGCCCCACCCCGGCTGGCGCGCGCCACTCGATTACGCCGCATCGGTGGACAAAGCCAACACGTTAAACGCAGAACAATATGGCGGCTTTGGCCCGCTGAAATCCAAAGTCCTGCAACAAAATTACGGCGAACGCGGGAAGATCATTTACGATTGATCCGAAAGTAAAATCACCCCGAATAGTTTAATCAGGGAACACCATCAGCATGGCCTCTATCACCGCAATTGACTCGATCATTATTAACGCGCCGCCGCAACGCGTGTTCGATGTGATCTCTGATTATGAAAATATGGGTGACTGGTTTGAGGGCTACCGTTGTAAATATATCAACGGCACGGCATTCCAAGAGGGCTTAGAGGTTTTCCACCAAGCGAATAAGGTCACGAAATTCACCCGCCACATTGACAGGTTTACAAACGGCGAAGAAATCTGCGAATCCTATATTAGCGGCGACCTGATCGGCACAGGCGTTTGGCGTTTCGAAGCACAAGATGGCGGCGGCACAAAAGCGAGTTTTGATTGCACAGTCAAAGCGCAAAAATGGATCATCGCGCTGGCATTCAAGCTAACAGGTGCAAAAGGCCATAAAGATGTTTACGCAAAATTATTGGCCGCGTTAAAAACGCATTGCGAAAACACAGTTGAATAAAGAGTAGTACAGGAATTAGGCATGAAACGTTTTCTGAAAATTTTACTGGTCGTGATACTCGCCCTGACAGCGATCATCGTTTTAAAAACATGCGATTTTGGCCCGCCGCCGCCTCGTCCTGATCTAGACTTGCCGCTGGCGCCGCAAATGGCGGATCCGTCTTCTGCGCCCATGAATATGAATTTTCCGGCGGTGAATACATTCGCCGCACAGGGCGTGAACGCAATACCGCATGGCGATCCCGCGCAACAAGACTCGACCCCTATTCCCGGCCCGATGGATGAAACCCGCCGCCTTGAGGCCGATGAAATTGCCTATCAATATCTCGGCCCTGGGCATTTCGGCGCGTTTAACTCAAGCGAATATCCCGATGGCCGCCGCGTGCTTTGGACCAACGGCGTGAACGGCGTGTTCAAACTGGATTATGAAACCTATGAATTGATCGACCACCTGCCCTCGGATGTTGCCAATAAATACAACGAAGAATGGGGCAATAATATCATTGCCAAATTAGATAAAAACAACGGCGCGAGCGCTATGCCAACGGCGATAAAATCCATGTTGCCGCTTAAATCGCTCTCGGGTGTTTATACGGTTGTTGGCAAAAATGATTGGTTTTATCTCGCCCGCAAAGATGGCTCTATCGTGGCTTATGGCGACGAAGTGCCAGGTGATGCAGGCTCGAAAATCGTAGAAAAAGCTGTCTTCCAACTCCCCGAAAATCTTGTCGGCGCCAGCGTTGGCATGAACATGACCTATGACGGCTGGATTATATTCCCGATGGAAAAAGGGCAGATCGTCGCCGTATCACCCGATCTGACCCAGCACCGCTCTGTGACCCTTAAATACGCCGATACAGAAGACACCGAAACGCGCGGCGTCGGTTATGGCTGGGTACGGAACTCTATCGCTATTGACGAAGAGGGCGGCATTTACGTCGCCTCTCGCAACCATATGCACAAAGTCATTTGGACGGGCGACGCGCTCTCTGTTGACGCTGCTGACGGCGCGTGGACAGCGCAATACCGCAACGGGACAACCGAAGGCACAGGCGCAACACCCAGCCTCATGGGGTTTGGGGATGAAGACCGTTTTGTAGTTTTAACGGATGGCGATATTCGCATGAATGTCGTCCTGATGTGGCGTGACGCAATCCCCGAGGATTGGGAGCAGCTTGAAGGCGCGCCGTCCCGCCGTATCGCAGGTCAAGCGCCGGCGGATATGGGCGAGCTTAACGTGCAAGCCATCCAATCCGAACAGACGGTTATCGTCGCGGGTTACGGCGCGCTTGTCGTGAACAATACGCCGCGTAACACGCCCTTCTTTATGCCAACAGAAGGCGTCGGGCGCGGGGCAACAATCGGGCCGCTTGGGAATAACCCGAAGTTCCAACCCTACGGCATACAAAAGTTCGAATGGAACCCAAAGCGCCGCCGAATAGAAAAAGCGTGGGTCAATGAAACCATCAGCTCCCCCAATGGTGTGCCGTGGGTCTCAACAGGATCAGGCCAAGTCTACTTCATGGGCGCGCGCGATAATGAATGGACGCTAGAGGCCGTAAACTGGCTCACAGGCGCCCCGACATTCCACTACATCTTAGGCGGTTCAAAATATAATAACATGTTCTCGGGCCCCACAATCGACGAAAAGGGCCGCGTCTTCGTAGGCTCCTACTTCGGCCGCATGCGCCTAGAGCCAAAGAAATAACTTGAATATCTAAAACTGAAAATTGTGCAAACAAAACTAAGGGCGCCTATGCGCCCTTAGTTTTAGATAAAATGAAACTATAATCTAACGATTACAATACGGACTGCGCTTTGCGAATAACTTTATCCTTGGTCACCATAGGAACAGACCGCAGCGTCAGATCAAGCGCTCTCGCTTTTCGGCTGAGAGCTAAGCACTGCTAGATGGGCGTTCAGGCATGATTTATGCCGTCCATGCGTCTCAATTTCATTAAACACACCTCACGATGTATATCGACATGTACCATGTCAACATACGGACCATATGCAACAAGGAGAAATTGGCACAGATTATGCACCTGTCACTTGAAATTCTAAGATTGGCACGAGCTAGATATGAAAAATTTGAATCCATTAGTTATCGACGTTGACGGAACGCTTATTCGCAATGACTTGACACATGAACTCCTTTTAATGGGTATCTTAATGTATCCATTTAAAATCTTTTCATTCTTTGCTTTATTTTTTAAATCAAAAGCAAAATTAAAAGAAGAGCTTGTAAAGCTTGTTGGAAAACAGATTGAACCAGCACACCTTCCTTTTAATTCTGAAGTTGTCGAGCGCGCTAAACGTCACAAATCTAATGGTGGAGACGTTGTTTTATGTTCGGGGTCAGAACACAGCTTAATTGATAAGCTCGCTAGTCATTTAGGTTGGGTAGATAATGCCTATGGATCAACATCAAATAGAAATCTCATTTCTCATACTAAAGCGGCTTTTTTGAGCAAAAAATACCCTGAAGGCTTCACCTATATTGGGAACTCTTCACACGATTACCCCGTATGGACAAAAGCTTCTGAAGGGTTATCTGTAAATGCTCCCTCAGGGACACAGTCCGTAAAAACGGCTTCGGGCGATAGCGTGAAAACATTGGTCGAGAAATCTTCTATATTGAAACCATGCTTGAAGGTTTTACGCCTTCACCAGTGGGCGAAAAATACGCTTCTTTTTCTTGTGCCTGCCCTAACTATTCATGTTCTGGGGGCTGTTGAGCTTGCTCAGCTTTTTTTAGCCTTCTTAGCAATGGGTTTTATGGCAAGCGGAACGTATGTATTTAATGATCTTATTGATATTCAAAATGATCGCCAGCACCACAGTAAGAAGAACCGTCCATTCGCATCAGGCGCATTGGGTGTCGGACATGGTGTTTGTCTTATGGTCACATGCCTAATTGTTTCTGCATTAATTTGCTTACTCTTGCCACCGCTCTTCACATTGATGCTTGTTATTTATCTCGCGACAACAGTTCTATACACGACGTTTTTGAAGAAAAAAGCAATCGTGGATGTTTTAACCTTGGCCTTACTATTTACGGTTAGAGTCATTGCCGGCGGAGCAGTTATTGGAATTGTTGCGTCACCTTGGATTATTAGTTTTGTTTTGGCCTTCTTTTTAAGCCTTTCACTCACCAAGCGTTACATTGAGTTGGAGAAAATTTCATTGCAAGGGAAGCTACAAGCTGTGGGCCGGGGTTATACAACACATGACAAGCCCTTGATCCTTGCCTTTGGCATGATGGCAACAGCCATGGCGATGCTATCGTTCACATTATATGGTGTGCTTGCGGAAACACCTGTATTGAATTCCTATATTTCAGTTTTCTCAATTGGCATCATTCTCGCTTACTGGTTAATGCGTATGTGGTTGCTAGCTTATCGTTGTGAGCTGTTCGACGATCCAATTTTATTCGCCGTTAAAGATAAACACAGCATCCTTCTTGGTGCATTAATCTTGTGCATCGTTTTTGCAGAGCAAGTGAACTTACCATGGCTCAATCTCTTCTAAGTTGGGGACGCGCGCATAAATTTCCGCAAACAGTTAAGGCGCTGGATACGGATGGCGTCATATCTTTAGACCACCTCTCTGAACAGGGAGACAATAAGAGCCTCATTGCCCACGGTATGGGGCGCTCTTATGGCGACGTGGCTCTAAATAAAAATGGTACAGTAGTAAAAACAACCCGCCGAAATCGAATTATAAAATTTGACCGTGAAGCCGGCACTCTGCGTGCAGAGGCCGGTTTGACATTAGATGAGGTTTTAAAAATATCTGTGCCTGCCGGATGGTTTTTATCGGTCACTCCCGGAACAAAATATGTGACTCTTGGCGGCGCTGTTGCCAATGATGTTCATGGTAAAAACCACCATCAAGCAGGTAGTTTTGGTCATTACGTACAAAAACTATCCCTTATTAGGTCTGATCGCTCGCCTCTAATTTGTTCCCCCAAAAAGAATAAAAAACTCTTTGAGATGACAATAGGCGGCTTAGGTTTAACGGGAATTATTGAATGGGTTGAAATAAAGCTTAAGCCAATTAAGTCAGCTTATATGGATGTCGAAAACATCCCCTATAATACGCTCGAAGATTTTTTTACGCTCAGTGCAGAAAGCGAAAATTGGCCATATACGGTCGCATGGGTCGATTGCTTTGCTCCCAAAAGCAAACTAGGGCGCGGTATTTTCACCCGGGCAAATTTTACAAACTCTGGTGCACTTGATGGACACACGACAGATTCGACACTCTCATGGCCGTTCCCCACTCCAAGGTTTTGTCTTAATCGATTATCAATATCTGCCTTCAATTTGTTTTATAGAATAAGGCCTGGCGCACGATTTAAGGGGCGAATGCATTATAACCCGTTCTTCTATCCTTTGGATGGCATAAATCATTGGAATCGAATGTATGGAGCCAAAGGTTTCTACCAGCACCAATCCCTTATACCCTTTAGTAAGGCAAACGCTGGTATGGCAGAAATGCTCCACATTATTCGGAAGTCAGGACAAGGGTCCTTTCTCGCTGTTATGAAAATAAACGGCATAGAAAAATCAACCGGCCAAATGAGTTTTTGCAAATTAGGACATGGCGTAAGTTTGGCTTTAGATTTTGCAAATAAAGGCTCAAAAACACTCGCCCTCTTGGATGCATTAGATAAATGTACGGCAAAATATAACGGCAGAACTTATGCTGCCAAAGATGGCCGTATGAGTGCAGAGTTTTTCCAAGAAAGTTACCCAAAGTGGAGCTCTCTTGAACAAATGCGAGATCCCCTAATTAATTCAACATTTTGGAAACGCGTCAGCGCTCAAATTACGCCTAATCACGAAAACATAAGCCCTTAAAAGCGCCACTCAATATATATTAAGATCTATCCCTTAAGCACGAGCGTGGTGATGGATAAATTATGTTAAAAGCAAAAAAAACGCTTCTTATTCTTGGCGGCACATCGGCGGTCGCAATAGCCTATGCAAGGCGGCAAGCTTTGCATGGACGGGCTATATGCCTCGTGGGGCGTAATGAAGAGAACCTTAAAAAAAACCAAGCTGATTTAATTGGTCGAGGCGCAAGCGATGTATCACATTATATTTGCAATTTATCAGATTTGGATCTTTTAAAAAACCACTGGGAAAAAATCATTTCAAAAACAGAAAACGGAATTGATGAAGTTTTATTGGCCTATGGAGTCTTAAGCGACCAAGTTTCAAATCAAGATAAAGTCGATCAACTTCGTGCAGATCTTGAAACTAATTTCGTATCAGCGGCCCTCTGGAGCGAACTGGCTTTCTCATATTTCGGATATGAAGGGTGTGGTCAACTTACAGTCATAGGATCTGTCGCTGGGGATCGAGGTCGCCAATCAAATTACCATTACGGCGCAGCCAAAGGTGGGTTAGAGATATTTTGTGAAGGCCTCTCCCATCGCGCCGCACACGTAAAAGAAGCAAAAATATCTGTTTTATGTGTAAAACCCGGATTCATAGATACACCAATGACAGATGGGTTAAACAAAGGCGGCCCGCTCTGGGCCACCCCAGATAAAATTGCTGCGGTCATTGATCGAGCTATATCGCAAAAAAAACAAAAAATTTATGCCCCATGGTTCTGGGGTGTCATCCTGTTTTTAATACGCCTGACACCGCGTTTTGTTTTCCATAAAACGAAATTATAATCTCATGCCCTTTCAAGAGTTTTTCAAATTTTTAATCACATCCGGCCTTGCCACATTAGTAAACATTGCAGCCCGTTTTGGTTTAAGTTTTTTCATAGTTTACGAATTCGCCATCATTATAGCTCATATCATCGGAATGGTCGTTGCTTTCCTGCTCGCGCGGAAATTTGTTTTCGACGTCTCAGGACATAATATCCACCGCGAACTCACAGGGTTTACGATCGTAAACATTTTGTCTCTCGCGCAAGTTTGGTTAATCAGCGTGTTCTTATATAGATTTGCGCTTCCTCAAATTGAGTGGACCATACAACCCGCTTTAACCGCCCATATTATCGGTGTTTGCAGCCTGGTTTTTACAAGTTACTTCGGACACAAATATATTTCGTTCCCAAAAAAGACAGCATAAATAAGGTTAAATTTTATTATTGGGCATGAATCCACCATCTGCCCTTTATTTAATATTGGCATATTTCTTGAAGCACAAACACTTCGCTTCCACAGGTAAAGCTATCATGAGTAAAATGACGAAAACCTTTAACGATTACGCTATATATGGCTTTCTGATTCTAATAGGATTTATATATTACATTTATAAACCTGATTTTCTTATAGAGGCTGAAGACGCACGTGGGTATGCCTTAGCCGTTATGGGGCAAGTTGATAACTGGACACCCAACCCACATCACCTTTTATTTGAATATATTCACATGACTGTTCTCAAGGTTGTGACATTTTTCGGCTATAAAGGTGACGTTTATTCTTTAATGCAATTGACAACAATTTTATTTTCCTTGGGTAGTTTAGGTGTGATTTTCAACACAGCGTGCATACTCAAATTCAGTAAATTATATACATACCTAACACTAATTTTAACCGCATTTGCATTTGGTTATTGGACTTATTCCTCAGAAGCAGACACCTACCTCATTCCATTCTTTTTTGCGGTCCTAAACCTTCCTTTCTTTCATAAATATTATATGGGATTTCAACGCCCACTCATGATGGTTTTTATGGGGTTAACAAGCGCTTTCGCCACAGTAATCACGCAACAATACATCCTTCTTTTACCCATTATTTCCTGCACTGTTATCTTTACATGGCTTGCAAAAGAAGGGCGAAGCAGTTTTCGTAAAATGTTTATAGATGTATTTATATTTGGGTTTGTTGCTACTACTGTAATCATCTCCACATATGCGTATGTTTGTTTCGTCATATTAGACCATAATAATATAACAGAAGCGATAGCTTGGATACGGGGGTTAACGAGCGACGGTCTCTGGACGGAGTTCTCTTGGTGGAAATCCCCCGTAATGGCTGGTTTAGGTATATCACGGTCAATATGGGGGTTAAATTACCTGCTTGCTAACTCGCACATTATTCATCTTGTAAGCCCATTATTGCCTGGAAGTAGTCTGGTTGAAGAACATTATGCTGCGGTACAAACAACTAACGCGATTGAGTTCTTCATTTATTTTTTATTTACACTTGTTGGAAGTATTTCCATAATTTTCATCGGGTTTAAATTAGTTAAAGAAGCAATATTAGGTACATACACTGATTCAAGTAGTGATCGTAATATACACTTACCCTTTTTGATATTTTCTTGCATTTATCTCGGTGTGTTTTTTCTATTTGCCTTTTTATGGGAACCAGAAAACATTGAATTCCTACTGCACATGATACCAATTTTTTGGTTGGTCGTTTTTTATTTTATAAGCAGATTACAAGCGCAAAAAGGTGTTAAAATTGCTGCTATCGCTTTGGCTGCAACAGTCTTTTGTGTAAATTTTTTCGGTAGTATAAAGCCCTATGCCGACGATAAAAATGATTATTGGAATTATGCCAATTATAATATTTTACAAACTGCCACAACAAATGACCTCATAGTTGTCGAATGCGGGGCGCATTGTACACGTCATATAAAGTTTAAAAGTGATGCGCAGGTCATTCGCATAAATCTAAAACATCATGATGCGATAACACAGCTTAATTCGGCCCTGAAGCAACACACTAATGGTAGAGTATTCCTGTCAAAATGGTTGGTTTTCCCAGAACGCGGGCACCCATTTCCAAATTACATGAAAACATATAAATCACAAATTGATGCTTTTTACCAATCTTCAAAACCCCAATTAATTGACATTATAGAACCCTCAAAAGACGGCAATATTCTACCTACAGGTGAATGGCCTCAACAAGATTTTTGGGAATACAAACCACATGGCTAACAATAATTTCTAATGAAATCAGCGTTCAACACTCACTACAGAAAAATTTGATATGGTAAAAACATTACATATTTTATTAACCGCTGCTTTAATCACAAGTACAGTAACATCTGTTACCCATTATGCACAAAAGGCTGAAACTGCCTCCGTGCTTATTCCT
This sequence comes from Maricaulaceae bacterium, assembly GCA_049607665.1. Lineage (GTDB taxonomy): Bacteria > Pseudomonadota > Alphaproteobacteria > Caulobacterales > Maricaulaceae > Fretibacter. The sequence goes on along the minus strand of JBMYWT010000008.1, from coordinate 24,242 downwards.
ACTTCTAACCTACATTCTATATCTCAAACTAACGCCTCAAAATCTCCAATAAATCGTTGTATGAATATGTCTGCCATGGAGGCTCCAAATGAAGGGGATTGGTATAATTACAAAATTAGGAAATCGCATTTAAAAGCCGTTTCAATGGCAGGGTTTGATACAATTCGTCTACCCGTACGAATATCTGCCCATACGAACAAATTCCCTCCCTACCAAATCAAACCCGCTCTCTTAAAGCGTATGGACGAGCTTGTTACATGGTCGATTGAATATAATTTAAATATCATAATCGATGTCCATAACTTTTATGAAATCAATGATAATGCTGATACAGAAGAACCTCGACTTGATGCAATTTGGGATCAACTAGCAACACATTATGCGGCAGCACCTTCAAATGTTATATTTGAATTTCTCAATGAACCCTTTGGCGATATGACAAATAAACGCGTCGATATTTTAAATCGGCGCATTCTCAAACGTATCCGTAGAGACAACCCCAATAGATGGGTTATAATTGGCGGTGCGGAATGGGGAACCTTGCATGGTTTATTCAGGTCAAATCCACCTAAAGACCCAAAAACTATTGCTACATTCCATTACTATAATCCTTTTAAATATACACACCAAGGTTCGAATTGGACGAATCCACCTATTCCTATGGGAGCAAAATGGGGATCTGATAAGGATAAGAAAAAAATCATGAAAGATTTTCAAGATGCTAAAAATTGGAGTAATGAAAATAATATACCTCTTTTTTTAGGCGAATTCGGTACACATAAGGTTCTCCAGCAAGGACTTTCTGCTCTAGGATGCATGGAACATCGTGGTGCTTGTGGTGGAGACGGAATAT
>JBMYWT010000008.1:0-23379 GCA_049607665.1 Maricaulaceae bacterium | reverse complement strand
GTACAACGAAAAACCTTCAAGCTCATAAACGCGGAGCATGGACTCGGTTTATACGTCAGCAAGCCGAGCAACAGGATATGGCTTGGTGTTATTGGGGTTGGATCGGTGAATTCAAAGCTTGGGACCTAAAACGCGATAACTGGATTCCTCCCATTATCAATGCTCTCACTTGGAATGATGAGTAACTTTTTGTTTGCCGTTAGAGGTTTTATATTTTCACCATAAATAGCCCCACATGGAGGGCTTATATACTTTACATAAATATTGAAAAGTCATCTGGAGCGGGCGATGAGATTCGAACTCACGACCCCAACCTTGGCAAGGTTGTGCTCTACCACTGAGCTACGCCCGCTCAAAGACGTATTCGCGAAGATGGGGCGGTGAACCGCATGCCGTTCTTGCGAGGGCGCTATATGACTCAGACGCGCGTGCAAATCAAGCCACAAAATACAAATTTTTCACCCATAATGTGATGCTTTATTTCGCCCCGCTGGTTGAACCCCTTTCAGAATGAGCTATCACAGCCATAACGCGGCTTTTATGCTCTTTGGCCGCCCTTAATTTCGAGGCCTATATGATTGATCGCGCCGCATTGCTCGCCAAACTCGATGAGCTTTCTATCGCCCACACGACCCATGACCACGCGCCTGTCTTTACCGTCGAGGAAAGCGCGGATGTCAAAGCCAGCATTGCGGGCGGACACACAAAGAACTTATTCCTGAAAGACAAATCTGGCGCGCTGTTCCTCGTCTGTGCGATTTCTGACACGGTCGTGCCCGTCAATAAATTGCACCCGCATTTGGGCTGTAAGCGATTATCCTTCGGCAAGCCTGACCTCCTGCTTGAACATCTCGGCGTTGTGCCCGGCTCTGTGACGTTTTTCTCTGTGATCAATGACACGCAGGGCTCGGTGACATTGGTGCTGGATAAAGCCCTGCTGGATCATGACATCGTCAACTTCCACCCGATGAAGAATGACGCCACGACCTCTATCGCCTCGCGTGACCTCACCCGTTTCGCCGAAGCCGCAGGGCACACGCCCGTGATCATTGATTTTGCCGCCCTGCCTACATCTTGAATCCCGCTTAAAACGCCCCATCTTAGCGCTATAACTCTACTCAGGACATTACCATGACCGACGCAACACAAGTTCCGACAGACATCGTTAAAAACGGCACAGATGCCGCCTTTATGGCAGACGTAATTGAGACATCCAAAACGACGCCTGTTGTCGTTGATTTCTGGGCGCCGTGGTGCGGCCCGTGTAAGCAGCTTATGCCTGCGCTGGAACGCAGCGTCTTGGGCGCAAAGGGCAAGGTGAAACTTGTTAAAATCAATATCGACCAAAACCCCGGCGTCGCGGGGCAGCTTGGCGTGCAGTCTATTCCGGCCGTATTCGCCTTTAAAGATGGACAACCTGTCGATGGCTTCCAAGGCGCGCAGCCGGAATCGGAGCTTAAGAAATTCGTCGCACGGCTATCTGGCGAGAGCGACGTTGTCGCCGAGAGCGCAGAGTTCGTCGCGCGCGGGCGTGACAGCCTTGCGGCGGGTGACCCTGGCGGCGCGGCGCAAGATTTCGCCCAAGCCATGCAGCTTAATCCCGAAAACCCCGAAGCGCTCGCCGGATTGGCGCGTGTCTATATGGATGGCGGCAATGAGACGGGCGCAGCAGAAATCATCGCTTTGGCCTCTGAAAAAGTGCAAGCCCATCCTGAAGTCGCCGCCGTGCGCGCCGCATTACAATTAAAAGAAGAGCCAACCGCGCCCGATGAAACAGCTGAACTACTGGCGGCTGTTGAGGACAAGCCTGATGATCTGGACGCGCGCTATGCTCTGGCTAAGGCGCTCGCAGGCGTAGGCCGAAATGCCGATGCCGTCGATCATCTGCTCTATTCCATCGGCAAAAACCGCATGCACAAAGACGAGATCGCGCGTAAATTCTTACTGACGATATTCGAAGCCGAAGGCACAGATAGCGAAGTCTCCATTGATGGCCGCCGCCGCCTCTCTTCAATACTATTTGCGTAAACAGCATTCGCGATTAAGGTAGGCCTATGAGCTCTCATTACAAATCCCTCGCGCGGCGTACCAATCCCGAAACCATCGCTATTTTCCCGCTTAATGGGGCGGTGCTGTTTCCAGGGTGTGAATTGCCGCTGAATGTGTTTGAGCCGCGTTACCTCAACATGGTCGATGACGCCCTAAAGGGCGACCGCCTGATTGGGATGATCCAAACGGATGAGACGCGTGAGAACGGCCTGACGGGTACAGGCGGGTTGGGGCGGATTACGCAGTTTTCTGAAACCGATGACGGGCGGTATTTGATCGTGCTTAAGGGCCTGAAACGGTTCCATTACAAAGGTGATGCGGAGGTCAAAACCCCCTACCGCCAAGCCCATATTGATTTCACCGCTTTTGAATCCGATCCAGATACGCATGATCCGAAATCCATCCCCGAAGCGCTAAGCGATCCGGGCGGGTCGGGCCGCGCGGCGTTAACAGCGGCGATGAAGGCCTTCGCTAAATCGCTCTCCGTGCAGGTGGATTGGGATAGCCTGTCCGAGATTGCCCTCCCGCAACTCGTCAATCAAACCGCCATGATCAGCCCGTTTAAACCCGCCGATAAGCAATCGCTTTTAGAGGCTGATAATGGTGATGATCGCCGGCGATTGCTGACGGGTCTGTGTCAGCTCTATGCGAGTATGGATGATGGGCAGCGCCCGTCGATGAATTAGCCCCGAATATAGGAGGCTGTTTTGGCCGCATCAAAAAAACCAACAGATAAGAAAAAAGCACCCAAGAAAGCAGCGACTGATAAATCGCCAAAGCCGAAATCTGCGCCCAAAGCGAAAGCCAAGCCTGCCGCCGAAACAAAACCTACTGGCCCTGTTATTGATCCCAAATTATTATCCGTCTTAGTCTGCCCGAAATCGCGCGGGCCGCTGACCTATGACAAAGCCGCCAATGAGCTGATTTCCAAAAAAGCCAAGCTGGCCTTTCCCATTCGCGAAGGCGTGCCGATCATGCTCATCGACGAAGCCCGTTCATTAGAGGCATAGACTATGGCCGAACTTACTCAAGCCCAGCAAGACGCGCTGGACGCCAAAACCTTTCGCCGCCTGCTTAAACATTTGGACGACAATAAAGACGTCCAAAATATCGACCTAATGATCCTCGCAAATTTCTGCCGCAACTGCCTGTCTAAATGGTATCTCGCCGCCGCCGAAGACGGGGGCGCAGATGTGGACATGGACGCCGCCAGAGCGCGCATCTACGGCATGCCCTACAGCGAATGGAAAGCCAATCACCAACCCGCAGCCACACCCGAACAACTCGCGGCGTTTGAAGCGCGTGGGAAGTAGAGACACTTATGACAATAAAACAAGACGTCAACAAGGACATAATTGTTGGCGGAATTTATACTTATTTTGTGTTTTCAGAAACTCTTTGGCGGGTTTTTCAGATTACCGGCGTTAATTCCGCATCAGGTGAGACGAAATGTGAAATCGCCACATTTCAGGAAAACTTTGCGTCCAAGCCCGATAAAAATGATGTGGCGACGCTGACATTACAAACGCCGAAAAGTGATCCGACCTTAGCCTTTTGTACCCCTAATGATCCGCCGGCTTATTCGCCCTATCACGTTGTGACTTACCCCGCGCAACGTATGCCGAAATCGCAAACTTTGATTGACGTTCAAACTCCACGGGAAAGACCGGAGGAATTTCAAAAAAGTTACGGTATGCCATTGGGAACGACCCGGCTTTTTGAAGCGGATTTCCAATATAATTGGGAGGTGCTTAAGGTTATCAGCGGCGAAAGCATTACATTTGACGCCGGTAAAACCCGTAATTTGCACTGCGATGATTATGACTGTGATAAGGGATTTACCGCAAAATGCGCCGATGCCGGAAAGAGCCTGCATCTGAGATTAAACTGCAAGGCCGCACTGAATACGCAGGCCATAAAGGGCCTAGAGGATTTACGTAAATTATCAGTTTTTTGCCACGGTACCATTGATCTGGAAAACCTTGCGGTAAGTTTCCCGAATTTGGTTCGGCTTGAGATTATCAGTCCGAATAAACCATTGATAACCAACGGCTCGGCTTTGCGGCGCTTTGGGGCCATGCAGAATTTATTCATACGCAGTTTTTACGGCTTTTCTGCCGATGATGTGCCGCCGCCCGGTGACATGCCTGATTTGGATTGTCTGTCCTTGTTTGACACGGATAAAGATTTTGCCGAAAAATTCACGGCGCGGGAAGATTTAGCCTATTCCGCCGTGATACGTTTGCGGGATAAAGCTTGGCTCGCGATCAATGTGAATAATCCGCTTTCTGATTGGGATTCTCGAGATGCCTTTGATCCGCGCGAATATAAACGCGCGCTGGCGGCGTCTAAAAAAGTTATTCGCGCCGCTCGGGCTTTAGGAACAAAGCCCAAGGCCAAGCCGGACAAAGCCTTAAATGAAATAAAAGCGTTCATAGATGTCTTGAACGGCTTAGAAAAATCAGAACTGTCAACCGATGAACGTGAAGAAGTTTACGCCTTTCTGAGTCATGAGATTGAACATAGCGGCGGTAAAATATCTCAAGATGTTCTTGATGCACTTTTTGATAAATACCGAGAGTTTTAGCGCATTTTTGTAATTATAAACTGACCAAACGTCTATCATCTTAACATTCTGATGTGAAACTTACACATTGACGGACCTCATTACGCTCCCCATCTAAATTAAAACAAAGGAGACGCGAATGACCCCTTATGATTATGCGGACGCCAGCCAATGGCGCGGGACGACGATTTTATCTGTGCGTAAGAACGGCAAAGTCGTTATCGTCGGTGACGGCCAAGTCAGTGCGGGCAATACCGTGATGAAATCTGGCGCGCGCAAAGTGCGGCGCATTGCGGGCGGCAAAGTCATGACGGGATTTGCGGGCGCGACGGCGGATGCGTTTGCCTTGATGGAACGCCTGGAAACCAAGCTGGAGCAATACCCAACGCAGCTCGCGCGGGCTTGCGTTGAGTTGGCCAAAGATTGGCGCACGGATAAATACCTGCGGCAGCTCCAAGCCATGATGATCGTCGCCGACGCCAAACAGACCTATGTCCTGACGGGGAATGGCGACGTGGTGGAGCCCGACAGCGGCATCACCGCCATCGGCAGCGGCGGCAACTTCGCCCTCTCTGCGGCGCTCGCAATGAATGAATATGAAGACGACGCCGAAGTCCTCGCGCGCAAAGCCATGGCCATCGCCGATCAGATTTGCGTGTTCACCAACGGTAATCTGACGATGGAAGTGATGGACGCGGAAGAGTAGCCCTCTCCGTCATCCTCGCCCTTGTGGCGGGGATCCATGGGGCTGAATTTACGTCTGAATAGTGTTTTTAAGTGTCTATGAAAGCCGAAGCCAAGCTCTCACTTCATCCTACTTTTCAACACGCCCGATTGCACCATGGGTCCTACCCACAAGGGGTAGGATGACGGCGAATTTCGAGGTAACGCAGCCCTCAACCTGAGGCGCAGGCACCGCCTGCGGGACTCGATGGGCGTGGGCGGATGGCAGGGAGATTAGTTCCCCACTCACCAATCCTTCGAGACAGCGCTTCGCGCTTCCTCAGGATGAGGGAATGAATTGAGGCTTGCTCTCTTCTATGCCGCAATCCTCTCAAGTGGCCAATCGAGCGTGACGATCGCCCCGCCCGCCTTGTCGCGGTTTGTGAATTTTACGCGGCCGCCCGTGCGTTCGATTAGCGTCTTCGCAATAAAAAACCCGAGACCCATGCCGCCAGCTTTGTCCATCTCATCACCGCCTGCCATGAAGCCGCGTTCTCCTCGCCCTGAGACGTAAGGTTCCCCGAGGCGAGCCCTCACGGATGGATCGAAACCTGGGCCGTCATCTTCGATGCGAATGCTTATCCCTTCGGCGGTCCAATCTGCCTTAAGCATAACTTTACTATCGGCGAAACCGACAGCGTTTTCGATATAATTTTTCAAACCATAGATGATTTCGGATTGTCGGCGGAGTGTTGGCTCTTCGCCTTCGCCGCCGATCTCTATGTCTATCTTTGTGCCGAGCCCAAAGAATGGCTCTGCGGCCTCCGAGAGTAGCGCATCTAGCGTCAACTCATCATGCATCATATCGCCCGCATCGCCGCGCGACGAGAGCTGTTTTAATATCTCTCGGCAGCGCTGCGTTTGTGAAATGAGAAGCTCTGCATCCTCTTGCATCACCGCCTTTTTATACTTGCCGCGCTCTAGCTCCCGCGCCATTTCTTTGGCAGTCAATTGAATGGTCGCGAGGGGCGTCCCCAGCTCATGTGCCGCCGCAGCCGCGAACCCGCCAATCGCCGCCAATCTTTGTTCCTGCGCGAGCATCGCCTCTGTTGCGGCGAGGGCGTCCGACATTCTCCGCGCATCCGACGCCGCCTGCCATGTATAAGCAAGGGTGAAAATAATCCCAACCATAAGCGCCGTCCAAAACCCAAAGGCATAGATAAACGGCAAGGTAAATCCGCCCTTCGGATCCCACGGCAGCGGAAGGCTGTTGAAGGTTAGAAACAGCGACAGAGCCGCCGCCAGAACACCGAGAACGATAACAACGCGGCGGCTAAGTGTGGCCGCGCTTGTGACCACGGGGCCAATGAACAAAAGCGCGAAGGGATTACTCATCCCCCCCGTCAGCCAAAGTAAGATCGAGAGCTGCGTGAGGTCAAAGCCAAGCTGCACCCCCGCCTCTAGGTTGCTTACGCGGCGGTCCAGCGGCAGGGCGAATGTTACAGCAAGATTAAGCAAAATACTGACCGCGATTAAAACCGCACAAGGCAGCGCCGGGATATCATATCCCAAAATTTGCGCCACAATCACGAGGGCGATCGTTTGCCCCGCAATCGCCGTCCAGCGCAATGTCACAAGCGTAGAACGCCGCAACCGGCCGCTCCGGCGCATCGCGAGACCCGGCTGGCTTAGGCTATCTCGTGTTAAGGCCTTTGGAAAAAGTGTCGCGGTAGATGGCAAGCTATTGGACAAGAGCAGGTCTCCCATTATGATGCCCTAGCCTAACCCGCCAACCCCAAAGGACGCAATGCCCCGTTTTATAATCGCCTCACTTGCTCTTGCCTCTCTATGCCTTTCGGCGTGTGGGGACACATCACCGTCCACAAACTCGCCTGCGGGACAAAGCGGGGGCGTCGTTGTCGCCAGCGGAACAGCCGCAATAGGCGGCCCGTTTGAATTGGTGAACACCAAAGGCGAGACGGTGACAGAGGATGTTCTGCTCGGGAAGCCATCCTTGATCTATTTCGGCTTTAGCTATTGCCCTGATGTCTGTCCAACGGCGCTCCAAAAAATGGGCGCGCTACAGGCGCGCACTGACAAAAAGGGGACGCGGCTAAATTATATCCTCATCACGATTGACCCTGAACGCGACACACCTGAATCGCTCGCGCCTTATATTACATCGCGCGGATTTCCGCTCGGCCTGCAAGGGTTCTCAGGCAGCCAAGAGCAGATCAATACCGCGCTCGCCGCCTACCGCGTCTACGCGCAAAAAGCCGAAGACCCAGGCAGCGCAGCCGAATATACAATGGACCACAGTGATATTATTTACCTGATGAATGCAGACGGCACATTCGCCGACGTCTTCACCCATAATGACAGCCTGCCCGATATGGAAAAACGCGTGAAGGCCGCGCTTTAGATTCGATCTTGACCTCAACAAAAATGTAAAATACCAAAATATCATTATTCCGAGGTAGCTTAGTCTAAAGCGCCGGACTCTGGATCCGGAGAGCGCAGGTGCAAGTCCTGCCCTCGGACCAATTTTCTCTTATCCTTTAAATTTATATGATAAGATTTATGTTGAGATCTATATGACCGAAGCTTTTGGCGATAAATATGCCTTCCTACAGCTGGCGGCTGCGAACGCTTCGGGCATAGAGCGTAAAATTTCCAAATGGAAAAAGGTCGTGTCTGGTATACAGCTAGGCGAACTTAAAATCGGATCTCGCACGCCTGTTGCTGGTATGCCCGCTTGGGCAACGCCCGATGTTGTGCGCGGCGGGTTTGCGACGGGTGATTATGCAGCGGGCGGGCCGCTCTTGCCACATGAATTAGCTCTGCGCGAGACACTCGAACTCGGGATGCCCGCGATTTCAGAAACGCGAACCGCCCTGAATATGTGGCATATGAGCGACGCGGGCCTTGCCTATATTCAAACCCTAATCGCAGAAAATAGATATGAATGCCGCCAAGCCGAAGAAGGCGCGTTAATCGCCGCTGCCCTGTTGGTTAAGGATCATAAAAAATATGCGGATGACATTATCAAATCCATCGCGCCTTTTATGGATCGCCTGAGGTTTTATCCCCGCCCCTTAGACGCCGCCCGCAGTCCCGGCTTTTATGTTCGTGATACGGAACATGTTCGTAAGGCGCTAAAGACCATAAAACCCCGACACGAAATTCAAGTACAAGCCGCTACGCTGACCGTGTGGATACCACTCTATGACCGAGTAATTGATTTGCTGGCATATCAAGAGGCAGATAACTGGATCGAGCAAGCAAAGGCTTGGCTCTATGATGCTGGGCAAGCTAAAGAAAACACACAGCAATTCACGGCCAAACGTTGGTCTGATCCAAAATCACAATTCATGCGGTGTTGGAAAGGGCTAGAGGCTTTAGCCGCAGGTAAAATTTTGCCCGATTCCAAAGCTAAACATTTGAAAACAATTATCGGTCGATATGGAGCAAAATATGGTTCCGGCACTCGAGAGGCTTACCGCGAGCAACAACTCACACAGAATGCCACCGTCTGGTTTGACGCTGTGGCGCAAGCGCTTTTGGCGCGCACAGCGGGCCTAAACCCGAAAGACGGGATTGCCGATACGGACGCCATGTCAGGGCCGCTCACACATGATGAAGCTTTCCACGGCGCGCCATCCGGCTTTGATCTCACGCCTTCTATGGCGCGTAAAATAAAGGCAGCGCAAAAGGGTGATGTCGACGCGCTTATTATGGGCGGACAAATCAGCTCGCCTGAAGTTCTTGCCGGACTGATCCCACAACTCACGGCGCAAATCCACGCGCAGGATTTTGATGATCCCGCCCAAGGCGCGCTTTATGCGGAAATCTTCAAAGGCTTTCACGCCCGCCGTTCGCTCTTGCTGTTAAACCTAGCGACCCAAGTTAAGATAGACGAGCTACCGTGGGCGAAGGCTTTGCAGGACAGCCGCGCCAATGCGCCGATTAACTCGAAATTGTCAAAAACAGTTCTGACGCAATTGGTTTCTCACAGCCTAAAAAACTTTCCGCAAACCCAATTCCCCAACCCTTTCGTTGAGCAAATGAGTATCCTTGGGAAACGCGCAAAGCTGTCTATTCCTTATGTGCCTGAAATCGCTGCCGACATTTTTATGGGAGACTTTTCGCCTCGATTTGAAAAAGCCGCGCAAAGCACATGCAGTTATTATGCAGGCAAGCTTTATGCGCGCTATTATGATTTACCTGAAAAAATCGTTCCGGGTAATTTCGCCCAGCTCTGTACTTACCGTGCCGACAAAGCGCCGCAAGGCTGTACGCCGGCCTATAACGGCATGGTTTTGGAACACGCTATGGTTCTAACGTCGCATAATATGGCGGCGGTTTTCAGCGAACTTGATCTGCGCCATTTGGATTACGCGCAGCTGGCGAAGAATTGTTTTACGTGGCTGACGCACCGCCTAAGCCTCAAACCGCCAAGCTATCACAGCGAACTGATTTCCCTAAAGAATGCGGCCTATGCGTGGCGGCAAATGACGGTATTTCTCTCTGAACTCCCAAACGATCAACTTAGTGAAACATGGAGAGCGATAGACGCAATTTCCAAAACGCAAACTGCCGAGATGCAAGAACGCCTTTCGCCGCTTATGACTGGAATGGAGATTGCAATAGACGGCCAAAAGCCGTCCGCGCCGTTCCTAGGGTGGACATTGAAACGCCACCCCCTCGCGGTTTTTCCACCTTATGAGAATAAGCTTTAACCTAGGCGGGACTTGCGTCCGTTTTATCAGTTGCTGGTTCGGCTCGTTCCGCTGCAATCTCGCGGCTTTCTTTCACGAGCGGCGCGCCTGCGGGGCAGATTGACTGCGCGAAACCGTTAAGCGTGTTCGTTAGATTATCGGGCACGAGCGAGTAATGCACAAATTGCCCTTTCTTCTCGCGAGAGATCAGCCCCGCATTTTCCAAAACAGATAAATGTTTCGACAAAGACGGTTTGCTCATTTCAAACCGTTCTGCGATTTCGCCTGCCGTCAGACTTGTGTTCGAGAGGTAGGCCAAAATACGGCGGCGCGGCGTAGAGGCGAGGGCTGAGAATATCTTGTCCAAAAAAATCTCCAAAAATTTTATTTAACTAATTGACTAAATAACTAATCGATGCTTTATACAGTTAGCTTATTAGCTAAATAAGCATTTACGCCGAACAAAGCAAGGAGAACATTATGCTTGGCTTTACTTATCTCGCCTATATCGCGCTCAGTCTCGGGCTCACTATCTGGGTTGGGCATACGCTGCACAAAAACGGGCGCGTGTTTTTACTCGAGAATTACGGCGAAAAACCCCTGCTCGCCGACGCGATTAATCACATGCTCTTGGTTGGGTTTTACCTGATTAACATTGGCTTCATCAGCTATACTATGCGGATCACCGCCGCCCCGCCCGTCGATTGGGCGCAGGGGCTAGAGTTCCTTAGCACTAAGATAGGCTTTATGGCGATTGTCCTCGGGGTCATGCATTTCGGCCTGATGATCGCGCTGCAACACTATAGCCAAGCGCAAAACAGCGAGCCTAAAAAACCGACTGCTCCGTATAAGACTGCGACAACTGCGAGCTGGTAGACGCCGCGCAAAATTTCGGAGGCGGCTTAGGCCGCTTCCTATATCAAGGCTTACAAATAACTCGCGACGGCGAGGTTTTCTTTGCCCGCCCATGTGTTGACGATACCCCATTCTTCGTTTGACGGGTCGCAATTGGCGAGGCCTCTGCATTGCGTGATTTCATTATTTTTTGACACCTCTATCGTTTGGCGGCGTTCATAAACGCCGTTATCTGCCGAGACCGACAGGCTCCAGATTGTGCAATGCCCTTTGGCGCAGGACCAATGATAGCTGGAGACGCAGTGCCGTAGCGCCTCGCTCTCTAGGGTGAGTTCCTTCGCGCTTCGGAGCTGATGAATGCGCCAGCGTTGCGTTTTTTGCCCATTGCGTTTCTCCACCACAAAGCCGCCAAAATCAGGCGCGTCATAGGCCGTATCGGGCAATCCCTTAAGACGGCCCAAGCTCTCATGCCAGGCGTCGACGTGCTGCATTAAGGTCGTCACCGTACGGCCACTCATGGACAGGCCAGGCTGCGCGGGCGGGTGATCTTCCCACTCGCCATTATCGGCTTGAACCTGCACGGCTTCATATTTTTGGTTCTGAAGATAATCCACCATCGGCCCGATTTGGCGCGGGTCGAGCATGGGATTGGCGGTGATAAAGCGCAGCACAGAAAACCAAAAGTCTTCATGTTCAAAACTGCGCGCCATACGCGTCGCCGCCACGGCGTGAATGGCATTTTCTGGCGCGCCAAGAGCTTTCATCTGCGACCAGCGCATGGCCTGTTCGACGGTGAAATCATCGGGCGCGGCCATGAAATGATGCGCCATTTTCTTGGTGATCGGGATGGGCGATTTGGCTTTGCGCAGATTATGCCCCCGCCCCAAATGAATATACCAATCGCGATACCGCCAGCTCGGGCGATCCCCACGCAGCCAGACGCTTTCCATAAAACGCGGGACATCGTGATATTGATCAAACAGATAATGCGTCAGCTCTCCGAATTTTTTCAGGCTGTTTTTGCTCTTCGGTTTCCACCCCTCAAGCGGGCGCAGCCACAGCGCTTTGCGGTCATGAAGTTTTATCAGGCCGCGAATAAACGGCACAGAAGTACGGGCGGAGGTGCCTTCGAAAATCAGATCTTTTTGGCGAATAAGCACGGTTAGCATCTCAAGTAATGACGCGCGCACGTCGGGCGATTCATTACTCTCTTCGATCTCCGCCGCCGCCAGTTTGAAATTCGGACGATCAATTTCATCCGACGTCAGATCGCCCAAACACACCGCTTCGAGGAAAGCTTTCGGGTTTTTATGCAGGCGATTTTGGGCGAGCTTTTTCTTCGCCAGCGCGCCAAACAAATCGCGCTCTTCGATCAAATCGGATTTGGATTTATCATAACCTTGAGAAAATCCATTCGCCCAACACCAATCCAGATAAAGGCGCGGCAGGTTAAATCCAAGATCCCGCATATGCCGTTCAATAGCGGGCGGAATATCAGTGTCATGTCGCGGAGGTCTAGCCATAGTGTTGGAGCCGTATTTCCGTTAAAGCCTAAAAATCGCGCTGCCTGTGCCATCCTTCGCCAACGCCGCTTGGAAGGATTCCGATGCGTTCATTTGTTCCAGCCAACGCTTACAATTCGGGTGCGCATCATTGATATAACCGCGCGATTCCGCCGCCTCCATGCAATAGCTCATATTGATATCGGCCGCTGTGACAGCCTCGCCTGCGAACCATGTGTTACGCTCAAGATCGCTCTCTGCCTTTTTAATCAGGCGCGTCATACGCGGCTTTAGCATCGCTTCATCTGCTTTATTCAAAACGCCGTTAATAAGCGGGCGGATTAAACCCGGAACGCGCTTACGCAAAATTGTATGCAGCACATCAATCAGCAAAAGCGGCATGAAACTACCCTGTGAGGCGTGAAACCAAAACAAATAATCAACGCGTTCTGGCGTGCCAGCTTTGGGGCGCAGGCGGTCGCTCCCTTGTTGATCTTGGGCGTACTGATCCAAAACATAATCAATGATCGCGCTGCTCTCGGCCAAGGTCACATCGCCCTGCGTAATCACAGGCGACGTCCCCAATGGCGAGACGGCTTTATACTCATCGGGCGCAAGATTTGTCTTCGCGTCGCGCTTATAAATCTTAAGCTCATAAGGCGCGCCGAGTTCCTCCATCAACCACAAGATCCGCATGGATTGTGAGTATTCAAGATGGTGAACAACGATGGGGTTAGGGTTGGTTTTTGGCATGATAAGAGCTTTCTGTGAGTTATATAAACCTTATCCAGAGCGCTGTCTTTTTCCTAGTCGTAAATTCGCCTAACCTTTATGGCCTTGTAAATTAATCGGGTCATAATTTTTCATCCGATTACGGCGTTCAAATACAGATAAGTGAATTTTTGCATCTTTATGAATAAAACGTGGCTCTGAGCACGGTATGTATAGTCCCAAGAGTGTTTTACGGTTCGGCCAAATTCGTGTCGCGGCTAATTTTGGAAAGACTTCGAATATACGCCAAAAAAAGGTCATGGAATTATGAATAGGTGCATCTACCTTGGCTTTTGGATAAAGATACTTTGTATTCGATGACCACGCCTCATCCCCAGAAACATAATCGATCATTCGTTTACTAATAAATTTCAATTTATAAATTTTTGCCTCAGTAATCATCCACTTTAATGAATGTTGAGATAAACCACTATCCTTGCGCGGATAACCACCCCCCACATCCCCGTGACTACCAGCAAACCACATTTGCTGTGCGTCTTGTTTTTCGGGTTCATCCTTGCTGTACTTATTTGGAAAATACAGCTGTCCATCCTCCCATGGTTCTAATGGAAACATGCGCCGTCTTTCATCAATCGCAGCCGCTTGGCGGAACGCTTTTACCGCTGGGTTATTGTGAATATGAGGCGGATATTCTTTTGTAAGAGGTGGAATAAAGAATTTTTTTGGGTTGGGTACTAACACAGAGCTCACAGTGTCCCATAATCCCATAAACTCTATCGAAACCGTTAAGGGTTTTGCCACGCGTCTGAAATTTTCACTCTCACCTTCATATTCATCATCGGCTCCATCATGCGTGGCCAATGCCTCTTCGTCATGTTTATATGCCGTTAGAGCAGATCCGCTAAGGTGAATTTGTTCGGGACGCAATAAACCAATTTTATATAAGAACCCCGCCAGAGCTCTCGCTGTGTGGGCTCCTCGGCTATATCCAAAAATATAAATCCTGTCGCCAGCTTGGTAATATCTGACCAAAAACTCATACGCCTTTAAAATATTTCTATCCACACCGAAACCAAACCCCATTCCTAAAATTGTGTTTAAAAATTTTTGTTTAAAACGTCCCCAATTATGAGTGAGACCTAAAGTGCCAACGCCTTGGTCATAAAAGACAATTTGTTTTTCTCTGACGTGGCTTTGATTTGTTTTTTTTAACGTTCGATATAATTTTAAAACATTGGAAATGTTTTCTTCAATTTGATTTCCCGTGCCGTCCAAACATATAACTAGGTTTTTTACCATTTTCGCCCTACCCGTAATTTCCATATCGTAGTCAGCCTATATATAAAATAACAACCAAGGCGTGAGCTTAATCACGATAGATAAAATGCTTAACTTGGGTAGATAGCATTCATCTTCACGCCCCTTTAATCAAATTCCGTCATGATTATGCCTTTATTAACCCTAATATGGCCGCGAGTTATGAGAGCGGCGTGACGTTATGACGGATGATCCCGAAGACATTGACGACATAGAGGACGGCCCCCCGCCCCCGACATGGATTGGCGCGGCGCGTTATATTCCCCTGGGCGCTATGCCCGCAAAGCTTGGTGGATTTGTCAAAACATGGACCCCCAGAGCCATTGTCGCCGGTTTATTTGGGGGGTATTTTGCCGGTATGATGTTTGTCGGCACATTGGCCCATGCGTCCAAAGACATGCCAAATGGCGAGAGTTTTTATACGCCCAACCGTCCGGTGAGCGTAAAATTCGTAGACCGCTTTGACCGAGATATATTGGTGCGCGGCGCCGCCGAAATGCGCCCGGCAAAGCTCTCTCGTCTGCCGGAATATATCCCCAATGCAGTAATCGCCGTCGAAGACCGGCGATTTTATAATCATACGGGCGTTGACCCCATTGGCCTTGTCCGGGCGGTTTACAAAAATCAAAAGGCCGGACGTGTCGTCGAGGGCGGCTCGACATTAACCCAGCAACTGGCGAAAAATGTCTATCTTACGCCCGATCGGACCTATCGCCGTAAATTCCAAGAAATGATGCTCGCCGTTTGGCTTGAGTATAATTTCACCAAAACAGAAATTTTAGAAACCTATTTATCGCGCGTTCCCTTTGGGGCGAATGCTTGGGGCATAGAGGCAGCGTCAGAGAATTATTTTGGCAAGCCAGCGTCAAATATGAGCCTCTCGGAGGCCGCGATTTTGGCGGGCCTGTTAAAGGCCAACACACGGTATAATCCGGCGTCTAATCCCGGCCGCGCCGCTAAGCGTGCCGCGCTTGTTTTATCGGCTATGGCAGATCAAGGCCATATCAACAGAGCGGCGCAATATGCCGCCCTGACCGCGCCTGTGAACATTGTGCCGCCCGTTAATACCGATAGCGCGAATTATTTCGTCAATTGGATTTGGGATGACATGATCGACATAATCGGTACGCCAGCCACCGATATTATTGTCCGCACAACGCTTGACCGTGACGCACAAAAAGTTGCCGCTGCGGCCGCAAAGACTCATCTCGATCCATCGAAAAATGCGCGCCAAGCCGCCATAGTTACGCTCGACGGGACAGGCGGCGTGAAAGTGATGGTGGGCGGGGCCGATTATGCCGAAAGCCAATTTAACCGCGCGGTGCAAGCCCTGCGGCAACCCGGTAGCGCCTTTAAACCCTTTGTCTATTTAGCCGCCTTTGAGAGCGGTATTCGTCCGTGGGATATACGCCGCGACGAAGCCATAAAAATCGGAGATTGGGAGCCGCGTAATTTTAGCGAAAAATTCGCAGGAGATATCTCCCTTGAAAGCGCCTTTGGCCGCTCTATCAATACGGTGGCCGTCGCATTAGCAGAAGAAATCGGCCGAGAGCGCGTGATTGAAACGGCGGCGAAATTAGGCGCGGGCAAGTTTTCGCCCCTACGTAGTATGGCGCTTGGCGCGCAGGGCATGACGCCGCTTGGATTGACTGCCTCTTATATGCCCTTTGCCAATTATGGCGACGCGGCCCCTGCCTATGGGATTGAATCCATTTCCACTTCGGCCGGGCGAGAACTTTACCGTCGCCCCCCAACGCAGCGCAGAAAAGTAATTGAAACTGAACCGCTTGGGCATATTAACCGCGCCTTCCTTCATGCTGTAAATACGGGCACAGGAAAGCAGGCAAAAATTAAAGGGCGCGACGTGGCCGGAAAAACTGGAACGACAAATGATTTCCGCGATGCGTGGTTTGTTGGCTTTGTCCAAGGCCATGTGACAGGCGTTTGGGTTGGGGCCGATGACAATACGCCCATGGCGCGCGTTACAGGTGGGTCTATTCCCGCAAAAATTTGGAAAGATGTGATGACGCCGATGGTAGACGGCAGTGATTATTATCCGCTCTATGTGTCCAAGAAACCCGCCGCGACAACCCTTCCGCCAGAGGTGGTTCAAAGCAAGGCTTTTGAAATGTTCCTAAGCAATGTAGAGGGCGGATTACGCAAAGACGCCGCCACAATTGGCGGTAGCGAAGGCGGGAAATAGAGCCGGATATTTAGAAATTATTTGCGCTCTCTTCGGTCAGAAATTTTACGTGAAATTTTCTGATTTCAAATTTCAAAAGCCATCTCTTTTTTAGAATACATCATCTATGCTGCACGCATGCTGTGTTGATGCTGTAAGGCTACGTTCACAATGCAGTATGCCTGCTGCATGGATGCTGTATCAATGCTGTAAGCATGCTGTAAAAATGCTGTATGACTCTGGGTTTAACTGGGCCTTCATAACATATCAGAGGTAAAAAAAACTGGGTGTTGCCCTAAAATAGACGCTACGATAGGGACTGTCCGCGCCCTTAAAATTCGGCCCCGACGGCATGAAGAAGCGCGCCATTTTTATTCAGCCATTTTTTCGCAGGCTTTACCTCATCGCCAATTTCGTCAACAATTTCCCAAAAAGCCGCGCTATGGTTAGCCTCTATAAGGTGGGCGCATTCATGCGCGGCCACATATTCGAGCACAAAGGGCGGAGCGGAAATCAACCGCCAACTATAGGAAATATGCCCTTCGCCTTTGCGGGTAATACAGGAGCCCCAGCGCGAGCTTTGATCGCGAATACTGACTTTGCCGATTTTTTTCTCAAGCTTGCCAGCATAATGATGCGTTGCCGCCTCTAGCTCGGCGCGGGCTTCACGAATTAAGAGGCGCCGCACGCGTCCCGCAAAACTTTCTGCGTCTGGGGACGGCACATATACTTCGCGCGTTTGATGGTTAATCCGTGGACGCCCCCGTCCGTCCGGATTGTGCAAGCTATAATCTAGGCCGCGAATTAAAATGGTGCCGCCCGGCGTAAAAGGCATAGGCGCAGGCAATGCTTCGAGCTGTACGTCGATCCAATCACGGTTGGCGCGCGCGAATTTTTTAGCCTTATCCATCGCGCGCATATTGGGCACGACGACATGCACTTCGCGGTCACATACTTTTGCCTTCAGCGATATACGCCGCGCCCGTGAGGACAGCCTATAAAGAACACGCGGATCATCTGGATCGCGAAACTCTGTAGGCAGGGGCGCGTCATTTAAAACCGCATCGGGGCGCGCTTTTAATTTTGACAAAAACCCTGCCATATCAACACCCTACCCCGGCAAAGACGCAACAGGCCCCGCCAAACCATCCGTAGCCGCGCTTGATCCGCGTGAGCCTTCCGGACTGTCCGGTGAAGGTTGTCCATAGCTTAGGACTTCGCCTTTTTCGACGCGGCTCATACCGCCTGGCTGTAGGAAAATCAGGCCGCCGTCTTGGCGTTTAAAGAGTAAAATATCTGTGCCTTCGCCGCGATTTTCAAAGAAATCTTCGAGAGAATAACTTTCGGAAATACGGGTTGAACGGAACCTCCAACCAGACCACCAGTCCCGCGTAAGCGAGTCAAAGCTACGGCCGAGCGTGCCCAATGTCCGCCCCCGAGAGGTAAAGGCAATGCCATCCCCATCAGAGTCGTCTTTTTCTTGTCCTGCGACTTGGAAGACACGGTGACGGCCAAGTTCAGGCGCGAATTCTACGCAGACCAGCGCGTTATAGGCATCATTAGGCGTTGCCGCGATGACGTGATTAAAGGCGCTATGGTCGAGACCATAGTCAGCGTTTTCAGATAATACTTCGCCGTAAAATGTTGCGTGGCCTTCAAGGCGCGCACCGCGCAAACGTCGCCAATTTGTATCGGCCACCAAAACGCCGACATCTAAATCTTTAAGCGCTTTGGCGAGGCCCAATGACCACGGGTTCGCGCCGACAATTAAAACGCCGTCGCCGCCACCTTCCGATTGGCCTAGCATTTTTGAAACCGGCCCAATCGTAAAGCCCGCCGCAATCACAGAGGCAAACACAAGCGCAAAGGCAAGTGGTACAAAAATTTCTCCATCACTACGACCCAAAGCTTGTAATTCTGCCGCAAACAAACCTGCAACAGCCACCGCTACAATACCACGAGGTTGAATCCAGCCAATTAAGAGCGCTTCTTTCCATGTTAGGCCAGATTTAATCGTCGAAAGCATTACCGCAGCAGGGCGAATGATAAACATCATCGCAAGCACAAATGCTGCAATTCGCCAGTCACTTACAAAAGACGTTAAAGTATCCGGCGTCAATGTCGCCGTTAAGATTACGAAGACACCCGAAACAAGGATGATCGCGATTGTTTCTTTGAAGCGGCGGAATTCTACCATAGAGGCGAATTTCGTATTCGCCATTGTCATGCCTAGCGCCGTTACCGCCAAGAGACCCGTTTCATCCGCAATGTTATTTGCCATCACGTAAATGAAGAGCACCCATGCCAGAACAACAGGCGCTTTGAGGTATTCGGGGATATGACCCCGGCGGAACGCCCATGCGAGGCCAATACCAGAAATTACGCCGATCACACCGCCTAAAACGGCGGCAAAAATGAGTTTCCCAAACACGCCATACATAGAAGCATCGGTTTGCGAAAAACGAATGAATTCATAACCGCCCACAGCGAAAAGCGCGCCGAGCGGATCGTTTACAATGCCTTCCCATTTCAAAACATTGGCAGGTTTTGATTTCAAATGCGCTTGGCGCAAAAGCGGCATAATCACGGTTGGACCCGTTACAACAAACAGGCCACCAATCATGATGGAAAGATCCCATTCAAGATTAAGTAAGTAACGCGCCGCGACTGCGCCTCCGACCCAAACAATCGGCGCAGCAAAATACACCATGCGCCCAACAGCCCGCGAGGCGTCGCCCAAATCTTTGAACCGAAGATTAAGTCCGCCTTCAAATAGAATAATCGCCACAGCGATACCGATCATGGGGCGATAAACATCGCCAAAATCTTCAATCGGGTTAAGCTGCACGGTTGTCAGAAAACCGCTTAGAAATTCTGGCAAAGCGGACCAGGTCAAAACCCAGCCAATAAGCGGCCCAAAAATAAGACCTGCAATTGCCATAAGTACAATGGCCGGACGTTGCAAACGCCACGCAAGCCATTGCGCGCCAATACCAAGCGCGCCAATGAGCGCGATTTTTACAGGCAACATATTTACCACATGGTGAGCTACATCAGCAGCCATATAGAGTCCTCGGTTTAAAAATAATGGTGTTTATATAGGGTCGATTTACGCTTTTACTATAGCGCGCTGAATATCAAATCCAATGTCAGTGGAACCATAAGCGCCATTGTCATATTGCTCGACGCGATCCGTGAACCAGCCCAGCACGTGGCCATATAATGTTTCATAAAGGGCCGTGAGCTGTTTTTCCTCTGCGGGGAGGTCTAGCGTGAAGGTTTGCGCATTTTCAAATGAGATAAACATGCGCTCTCCTTCTTTGCGGCACGTCAGAACAAGGCGCATAAAGTCATCTTCGCCGGAAATTTTCACAGCAAGACCAAATGAAATCGGCTCTAGGGGTAGAAATCCTTTGCCTGCCACAGAAAAAGCGGCGGAACGGTAGTTTTGCGCGGCAAATTCGCCTTGCGGCGGCACCAGAAAAACACATTGCTGCCCGCTATCCAACCAAGCACAAAATCCATCGCGCAATATTTCCGCAATGGAACGGACTTGGGCGTAATTATCAAAGCTCCGTTGGCCGTAAACTTCGGCGGCTTTGGTTAATTTTGAAAGGCGTGTTTCGCTCATAAATATCTCAAATGTGATAAAGTTCGGGCAATTATCGCCTATTCGGGACGGGATGCAAATTTAAAATGGCTAGATTCTACAGCCCAATTCACAATAAATGTGCGTAAACTGACGTTAGAATTTAATCCCGCCTTCAATGAACAAAGCCGTAGAGCGTTCTTTGTCGCGCCGCAAAATGTCCGCCGTTTCGCCTGATACTTTGCGCTGTATGTGCTGTACGCCTGTGCCAAGTTGGAAATTATCGGTAACATCATAACTTAAACCAAATGTTGCTTGGTCAGACTTAAGTAAGACATTTTTGTCTTCAGCATGACCATAGGCCAGTGACGCGCCTAAACGGCCTGGCTTCCACTTTAAGCCAACATCATAAGCACTGTAGTCGCCGTTTTGGAGACCATTATTACTATTTAGATAAGAGGTTCCAAAAGTAAGGTCACCCATGCCAAACTCTAGGCCAAGACCTAGTGCCTTCAGACTATCAAATTCGGCAATGTCTGTTTTCTCGGAAGCCATAGCATAGGTCGCAGTCGCCTCAATTGACATGCCATTGTCAAATTTGCGGTCAAGCGAGAGGCCAAGTTCCACGACATTCTTAAGGTCCGGCGCAAGAGCCGTTGAGCCGTCTTTGCCATTTTTACGCACGCAATAATCTACGCCGCACGCCTTTGCATTAAGTGCATAAGACATACCCATTTGAACACCTACGCCAATTTGGTCACCCAAAACACGCGGGCTTGTATAGGTGATTTTCTCGGAGAACCCTGAGGCGTCATTGACGGTTTTAACGCTATCCAGTCCCGTGTAATCAACAGGCGAGTTTGAGGCATTGACCATGACAACAGACGGCGCGCCAAGCGAGAAGAGATAAGCTGCCCCATCATCGCGGCCAACAGTGAAATCACCATAGGCGCTGCGAAGGAAAAGATAGGCGCCTTCTAGAGCAATTTCGTTCTTTTTGGCATTATTTGGACCTTGCGTGTAAAATTGTGTGGTATGTCCACGGATTGGTGTTGGAATTCCTGCAATCAACGTCGATCCGCACGCTGGAAGGTGTGCCGGACAATCCCCGACACGCCCGCCAAAGCCCCGCCGATAGATATCTCTTTGTGCTCGTAATTCCGCACCGAGGCCATATTCAAATCCGCTTGGCGTGATTGCGCTGACTTCACCGCGTAGGCGGGCATCGGCCAATATATCTTCATTCCAGCCATCATTACGCGGATCTTTGCGATTTACGCCCGCGCCGCCAACTTTAAGAAACCCACTAAGCGTCGCCTTGATATTTTTAAATCCCGCTTTTTCTTGCCACGTTCCATTTGATCTTGGTTGAGGGTAAGGGAGTTGTGAATTGTATGGATAAGGGTTTTGCTGCCCGTTATGGTAACTATTATTTTTGGGTGGGTTATACCCACCTGCTAAAGAGGGGTTTTGATAGTTACTAGAAGAACTATTTTGATATGGTCTATTTTGAGGAGCCGTTGAACCCGCCCCAACATAGTGCGGCGCAGAAGAACCCCCAGTTTGTGGCGGAGGTGCATAATTTGGCTGCGCTCCACCTCTGAACAAAGGTGTACCTGAAGGTGACGTGTTTTGCTGTTGCGGTGCATTATATTTCGAAGAGTGATTTGAGGGCGCGCGGTTTGATGGCGGCTGATATGTGCCTTGCGATGACTGTGTTTGCGGCGCGTTTTGTGGATATCCGTATCCTTGAGATGAAGGCGTTGGAGTTGGCGCCGAAGTATTATATGATTCCCAAGCTTGGGTTTTGTTCTTCTTTGCAAAGGGCGAATTGGCCGTTTGCGCGCCCGCCACAATAGACGCCGCTGTCATTGTTCCCAATGTCATGCCAAGCCAGAAGCCCTGTGTTTTGGTAAAAGCAGCCACAATCTATCCCAATATAATAAAGTCCCACTAACATGCACATCCAGCATACATATCGATTCGAGGGCGTTAATATGTATTAACAATTGACGCTGGCTCCCTAAAAAAGAGTTAACAAATCTTTTATAGCTGTAAAAACGTGCGTTTTTGTGGGGATTTTGTAACACGATCACCGCAATGAAAGACTGGAGTTGCTGCATTTTGCTGTTATAAGCGGTGCAAATCGATTTACGGGCCACGCGCCCTTATGGCTGGAGTTTTTTATGGCAACATCACGACTTTCCGTTTCAGGACTTGTTTTAGCCTCTCTTATGGGCGGCGCCTTGGTTCTTGGCGGTTGTGCCTCTGGTAGTAAAAAAGCGTCTAAACGCGCCGCTACGCAGGCCGCGCCAAATATGGGCGTGAACTCATACCTTTGGCGCGCTAGCCTAGAAACATTGGAATTTATGCCAATCGCGTCTGCTGATCCTTTTGGCGGCGTGATCGTTACGGATTGGTACGCCAATACCGAAGCCCCTGATGAGCGCTTTAAAGCCAATGTCTATATTCTCGACAGTAATCTTCGTGCAGACGCACTTAAGGTCTCTGTTTTCAAACAAGTCCGTAGCGGTATGGGCTGGACGGACGCCGCAGTAGACGCCGATACAGGCCGCCAAATTGAGAACTCCGTTCTTACGCGCGCACGTCAGCTCTACATTGCAACGGTTGACGGTCAGTAAGCTTTTTAAAATTTACGATTAAAATGAGGCCAGCTTTGCTGGCCTTTTTTTATCAGTTTATGATGTAATAAAACGAGGAACATCGCCTGGAGCAAAAACCGCCGCCGTTAATTCTTCACCATAACAGGCACCGGTATCAATATTGATACGCGTATAATTACCTTTTATTTCTGGTTTGCCATTTTGAGTTGGCGTATGTCCATGAACTACTCGTGTTCCAATGGGTAAATCATCACCCCAATCTTCAAGGTCAAAAAACTGCCTCGACCGAGACCACATATGTACCTCCGCACCATCATTAGGAAACTTTGACGGGACAATTCCAGCATGAACAAATATCAGCTGCGCATCTCTATCCCAATGAAACGTTTTTAGCTTACGTATCCAAGAAAAATGAGGTTCTGGTGGTCGGTCAAATCCGGCCATACGATAACTCCTTATAGTTTTATCTCCGCCATGTTTAACCCAAAAATCATAGCTCCCATTCTGATCATCAAAATAAGCATCCAACATCATTGCCTCGTGATTACCCTTGAGATTGATAAGTTGGTTTGGTGAACCATT